>JBMSHA010000071.1:0-8298 GCA_049416245.1 Flavobacteriales bacterium
GGGAATCCAATCTCAATCCATCGTTTCGAACGGTGACCTCGGTATCAATGAAGGCGGAGCTTGGTCGACACCGTTTACGGTTTCAACAGAAGATTCTCAAACCATGTTTGTTGGCCTGCTCAACGTGTGGCGATCGACCAACATCAAGCACGCGGTGCGCGACAGCATCGTTTGGAATAAAATCTCTTCTGAGCTTGGTGGATCGGATGCCACCACCATGCGCGTGGTGCACCGCGATCGAAACGATGAAAATCGGTTGTACGCGACAGAAGCGAGTCGAAAGCTGTTTCGCTGCGACAACGCGTTGGCGGATGTTGACAGCATTATATGGCACGATATGTCGGATAGCTTGCCGTTGAGCGCCCAGCCGGTTTTGGCCATTGAGACGGTCCACGGCGAGGACAGCACCGTTTACATCTCGTTCAATTACCGCGTTTGGAAGTCGGGGGATTTGGGTGCGACATGGGATGAATTGGAAGGGGAGCTGCCGTCTTTACCCATCAACACGTTGGTCTACGACACCACAGGAACCGGCGGATTGTACGCTGGTACGGACATGGGTGTTTATTACTGGGACAATGCCGACAGCACTTGGCACGATTTCTCGGCCGGCTTGCCCATGGCCGTTCGGGTGACCGAGTTGGAGTTGTTCCCGGGAGCGGGCCCAACTGAGCCGAAGCGCCTGCGCGCCGGAACCTATGGTCGGGGCATGTGGGAATCGGACACTTATGGAGAACCTGTTGGATTTCCGCCTTTGGCCTATTTGGAATCAGCCAGCGGCGAAACCTCCATTTACGGCCCGGCATCAGTTCAATTAGCGTTCCGTCGGAATTTGATGCCCGTGGAAATGGAAGGACTCACGTTGGACGATTTGGAGGTGACAAACGCCACCGCCTCGAACCTAGTCGAGAATGCCTCGGGATACTCGGTTGTCGTAACGCCAGAGTCATGGGGTCCTGTGCAGATTTCCATTCCTGCAGCTGCAGCCACAGAATTGGGTGGCTTTGAACTGCCGAACCTCGGTTCGGACACCTTGCAATTGGTATATCACCCGGTACCAGATGATTTCGGACCTTGGGGACCAGGAGGAGTAGGGGGACAAGAGGATATGGCCATTTGGTTGCGGGCGGACAAAGGACTTTATGGCGCCGGTGGAGAAGAAGTGGGCATAGGACAATCCGTTTTCGAGTGGCGCGATGTGCTTTCTGGAAATTTCACTAGCGCGTACCAGGATGCATCAGATGCGGCCCCATTGGCTACGGGGGACGGATTGGATGGCCATCCAGCGCTCAAGTTTGACGGGGAGAACGATTGCATCATCGCGCCTGCTGTTGAAATGAACCGAAACATCAGTGCATTTAGCGTCGTGAAAGGTGCAGAGAGCGCTTGGAACGACCATGGATGGATAGCCAGTGCGCGCCACGACAATGGGTTCATATTGCATCCTTGGAAAGATCAAAGTTCCTACCAATCCGTGGTGATTGATGACGAAGGAAATTACGCCCAGGCAACACCTCTTTGGATTGTCGATGCTTCTTTGCCCCAGTTTTATGGAGTCATCTACGGGCAATCGGATTGGGATCAACAATTCTACACCATCGTCAACGACACCCGTTTGCCATTCCCCGGATCGAACATCGGATCGCGTGATGAATCGGATTTTGTCGAGGTTCGGTATGGATGGGACTATGATGATCGTTTTGGGGAGGGATTCATTTCCGAGCACTTCATCTATGGACGTCGTCTATTTGAATCGCACCGAACCATCGTTTCGAATTATGTGGCGGCTCGATACGGCATCAACTTGGGCAATGTGCAACACTATTTCCGCACGCAGTATCCTGGAGATGTGGCAGGTATCGGAAAAGAGAGTGAATGGGATGTACACACGGATGCCCAAGGTGTTGGCGCTGTGCGCGTAAACAACCCATCCGATCTCCAGGACGGTGAATACTTATTTTGGGGCCACGACGAAGGGGCGCTGGAAGTGGTCACGGCCTACCCGTTTCAATCTCAGCGGCTCGAGCGGATTTGGGCATGTGAAGAGGTCGGTGATGTGGGCACGGTTCAATTGCGCATTGAAGATGCTGGTGTAGCCGAACTATTTGCGTCAGGTTCGATCGGGTTGATCGTGGCACCAGGAGAAGAGTTCAGCATTTTTGAACAACCTGCATTCTATCCGTTACAAAATCAGGGTCAGTATTGGTCAGCGGAAGTCGATTTACCGGAGCACGGGGTCTTCACGATTGGATTCGATCCGGTCATGCGCGTCGAAGAGTCTGTGTTAGAAGCGGGTTGGAAGCTCTACCCGAATCCTGCATCTGAGTCTATGGTCGTCGAATCGCGTTATCTGGATTTGACCGGAGCTCAATGCCGTGTTGTTGATTTGGCCGGTCGCGAAATCCACCAATGGACTTGGCGCACGGGTCAACGCAGCGAGCTCGAAGTGGCAGACTGGCCGAATGGTATGTACTTGATGGAAGTTGCAAAAGACGGCCAACGGCAATCGCTCACCTTCGTCAAGCAATGACGAGGGGATGTTGCAGCAAGGCGAATTGACTTAACGTACAATCAGGCGCTCAACACCGATTCGTCCGTCCTCCTGGACAGATTGGATGGTGTAGCAGCCAGGCGTCCAGTGTGCAACATGCTGCTGCAACCGCTGCATGGGCGCCATGCGCGTGCGGTCGACCACTTGCCCCAGTGCATCGTAAACGGTGATTTCCATGGGCAAGGACGATGTGTTTTCCATCCAAAGGATATCGGAGCTGGGATTCGGATAAATGGAAACCTGTGCTTCTGTATGAGGAGTTTCAGTCACCGATACAGCTGGGCCGAATCGATAAACTGTGCCATCCGCTGGAACACCGTCAAGCATCTCGTTGCCATAGTACCAAGCGTAAAAATCATCGGTGAAGTTCCACGCCGGTTCGGCCGGATTTCCGCTCGCTGTGTAAAATGAACCGTTGTAGTAATCGTAATCGAAATCGAGGATGATTCCGGAAGTCAAAAAGTCCAAATCAGGCAATCCTTTGGTGATGGTGTTGGGACCGAACCGATACTCGATGGTGTTTTCTCCTTCGTACAGCCACACTTGGAAATTCAATCGAAGCTCTGTAGAGCCTGATGAAACTTCCTCGTACAATCCAACGTTGTTCCATTCGATTTTCAGAATGCGATTGGGTTCCGTCCCCGTCACCTCATATTGGATGAGGCTAAATTCTTCTGCTTCCACAGCACCGACATCCATGACATCTAAACTGATGGGCCAGAGGATGTTGAGCAGTCCGGATTCGGTCATGCCCATGAGCATTTCACCGGTTCCTGAAAGCAACAGGTTGGTGGCGGGATCTCCTTCGCCAATGGTCACTTCAAAGGGCAAAGGGATCATGATTTCGGGGTCGTCCCAGCCCACTTCAATATCCAATGAAGTAGGTTCCGCGAGGTTCACATACGATTCATTCAAAACCGTCGCCGTGTAAGGGAATTGAGCTGTAAGGCTAACGGCGCTGATTAAGCCTAGTGTTGTAAAGAGAATGCGAATCATGGCATTAGAAATTTGGGCGTAAGAGAGATTTGGCATAGAAGTCATCGATGACCTTGACAACTTCTTCTGGTGTATCCACCACATGAAATAAATCGGGGTCACCGGCACTAATCGTTTTGTATTGGTCCGCTAGCGTGGTTTTCATCCAATCCACCAATCCTGACCAAAATTTTGAATCATAAAGGATGACAGGAACCGGCTCGACTTTGGCCGTTTGTACGAGCGTCAAGGCTTCGAACAATTCATCCAATGTCCCAAATCCTCCCGGCATCACCACGAACCCTTGGGAGTATTTGACGAACATCACCTTCCGAACAAAGAAGTAGTCAAAATCGATGCTCTTATCGGCGTCGATGTAGGGGTTGTTATGCTGTTCAAATGGCAATTCAATGTTCAAGCCAACGGAAGTGCCGCCCACGTCGTGGGCTCCGCGGTTACCCGCTTCCATAACACCGGGGCCGCCGCCGGTGATGACTCCGTATCCTCGTTCACTCAGCTGCTTTGCGACTTCTCGAGCTTCATTGTACACGGGCGAATGTTCCGCCATCCGCGCAGAACCATAAATGCTGATGCACGGGCCAATGCGCTGCAAGGTTTCGAAACCTTGCACAAACTCACCCATAATTTTAAAAATGGACCAACTGTCATTGGTCTTGATCTCATTCCAATCGCGCTGCTTAAATCCTTTCTTCATGTTTCCATTTTACGTGCCTAAAATATCACGTAAAAAGGGTCCAGTCGCGCTGTTTTTTGAAATTGATAAAGATTCGGGTGTTCCTTCCGCCACAATCTGACCTCCGCGGTCGCCTCCTTCGGGTCCCATATCGATGATGTAATCTGCTACTTTGAGTACGTCGAGGTTGTGTTCAATTACCACGACGGTATTGCCTTGATCGACAAGCCTTTGGAGCACATTGATGAGCATTTCGATATCCTGAAAATGCAGGCCCGTCGTGGGTTCATCGAGTAAATAGAATGTTTGCCCCGTGCTGACTCGGGCCAACTCGGTAGCCAGTTTGACCCGCTGTGCCTCGCCCCCGGAGAGGGTAGTGGACTGTTGTCCCAAGGTGATATAGCCCAATCCAACGTCTTGCAGCGTCTTTGTGATGCGTTTGAGTTTCGGAAAGGCCTCAAAAAAGTCAACGGCTTCATCTACGGTCATCTGGAGCACATCGGCGATGGATTTTCCGCGGTAACGCACTTCAAGCGTTTCGCGGTTGTAGCGCTTGCCTCTGCAGGTTTCGCACTCTACATGAACATCCGGTAAGAAATTCATTTCAATGGTGCGGACACCTGCACCTTTGCAATCCTCGCAACGCCCGCCCGCAACGTTGAAACTGAAACGCCCGGGTTTGTAGCCTCGAATCGCCGCCTCCGGTAATTTGGTGAACAGGCTTCTGATTTCATTGAAGATGCCGGTGTAAGTGGCGGGGTTGGATCGCGGCGTGCGGCCGATGGGGCTTTGGTTGATTGCAATCACTTTGTCCAAGTGCTCCAAACCGCTGAGCGTATCAAAGGGAAGAGGTGATTGAGTTTCTTCGTAATAGTGATTGTGCAGGGCAGGGTACAAGGTTTGGTTGATCAAACTGCTCTTGCCGCTACCGCTGATGCCACTGACGCAGGTGAAACTTCCAAGCGGAATGGTCAAATCGACCTTTTTCAAGTTGTGCCCGGTCGCGCCTTTGAGTTTCAGTTTCTTGCTTCGTCCGAGTTTTCGCCGGACGGGAATTGAAATGCTGCGCTTCCCCGTCAAAAATTGTGCAGTTGTGCTTCCCGCGTCGAGGTGACTCGTTGGCGGTCCCTGTGCGACTACAAAACCACCGTGCACACCGGCACCGGGTCCGATGTCGATCAGGTAGTCCGACTGCATCATCATCTCTTCGTCATGTTCGATGACAACCACTGAATTTCCGGCATCGCGCAGCGCTTTGAGGCTGTTGATGAGCCTTTCGTTGTCGCGTTGATGAAGCCCGATACTCGGCTCATCCAGAATGTACAGCACTTCGGTGAGCCGACTTCCGATTTGAGTGGCCAAACGGATCCGTTGGGCTTCACCTCCGGATAAGGTGCGCGACGACCGGTCGAGTGCGAGATAATCCAGTCCCACATCAACCAAAAACCCAAGACGCGCCTTGATTTCTTTGAGCGGTTCACGCAAAATGACCCGTTGTTTATCCGTGAGTTTCTCATCAAGGGTCTCAAACCAAGATGCAAGGCTGTGCAGGTCCATTTGCCCCAGCTCTGCGATGTTTTTTCCGCCCAATTGGAATTGCAAACTGATGGGCTTGAGCCGTTTGCCATCGCACGCCGGACACGCCTTTTTCTTCATGAAATTGCGCGCCCACCGGCGCAAAGGAATCGAGCTGCTGCGTTCAGCGGCAGCCTCAATCGTGGCAATCACGCCTTCCCAAGAAACATGGCGACCTGCAGTTCCGGCTTTCCCTGGAATCCAAACCGGTTCTTTAGCGCCGTAAAGGATTTCACTCAGCGCTTCGGGTGCGAGGGATTCTACCGGAGTCTTTAGGGTATCGCCGGATGCAGCGAGCAAAGCCTCCACGATTTGCATGGTGCGATTGCCTTTGATTTCCCCCAGTGGCGCAATGCCGCCTTTGGCAATGCTTTTCGTCGAGTCGGGAACAATGAGTTCAACTTCAGCTTCAGCGACTTCACCGAGTCCGTTGCATTGCGTGCAAGCTCCGTAGGGCGAATTGAAGGAGAATAAATTGGGCTCTGGATCCGGGTAGGCATCTCCAGTGGTTGGGCACATCAGATTTCGGCTGAAGTGGCGGAGGTTGGGTTCTTCATGCACCAACAACCCCATGTTGCCTTTGCCGAGATTCAATGCAGTTTTGATGGAACGCAACATGCGCTCTTCATCATCCAATCGCACTTCCAATCGATCGACCACCACTTCGATGTCATGTACCTTGTACCGATCGAGTTTCATGCCGCTCTCGAGCTCAACCAGCACACCGTCGATTCTGGCGCGCACATAGCCTTGTTTCATGACGGATTCAAACAGCTCCCGGTAATGCCCCTTTCTTCCTTTGACCAGCGGAGCCAAAAACAACACGCGTTGACCGTGGTAGTCCGCGAGGACGCGTTCGAGGATTTGTTCGTCGGTAAAACGAATCATGGGCTCGCCCGTCTTGAGGCTGAAAGCATCAGCTGCTCTTGCATAAACCAAACGCAAAAAATCGTGCACCTCGGTGATGGTGCCCACGGTCGAACGGGGATTCTTGGAAATCGTTTTTTGCTCGATGCTGATGACCGGGCTCAGTCCCGTGATTTGGTCCACTTTGGGTCGTTCCAATCCACCGAGAAACTGCCGAGCATAGGCGGAAAACGTTTCGAGATATCGTCGTTGTCCTTCAGCGTATAATGTGTCGAACGCCAGGCTCGATTTCCCGCTGCCGCTTACACCGGTGATGACGACGAGTTGATTCCGTGGAATCGAGAGGGATATGTTTTTCAGGTTGTGTTCACGTGCCCCTTCAATTTGGATCGAGGCATCTTCGGATGCCGGTTTGTCAGAGGCTGTTGACGTGGCGTGCATGGATACCCAACAATCGAGAGGTGACGGTGTTCAAGCCCAAGAAAACTCAGGAATTGGCCTGTTTTTTAATTCGAAAGCCAATGGCTGCAACAGCCAACGTCATGATGGGGCTCACCCAATTGAAGATGCAGTAAGGAAGATAAGCCCATGTGGCCACACCGAGGATGCCACTTTGCGCTACACCGCACGTATTCCAAGGAATGAGAACGCTGGTGACTGTGCCTGAATCTTCCAGCGTACGGCTCAGGTTTTCAGGGGCCAGACCTCGTTCCGCGTATGCGTCTGTCAACATGTTCCCAGGAACCACTATGGCCAAATACTGATCTGACGCAAGGATGTTGAAGGCGAGACAGGTTCCGACGGTGCGGGAGACCAAACCAAACGTGGATTGCACACCCGCCAAAATGGCTCGCGTAATGCGCTCCAACATACCCGTAGCTTGCATCGCTGCGCCGAACACCATCGCACAGAGAATCAACCAAACGGTGTTGAGCATGCCCGCCATACCACCGGATTCGAGCAAGTCATTGGCCATCGCGTTGCTCGTGCTGACGGAACTGTCGAGTGCCATGGCTTGAATGCTCGCCTTGAATGCAGCCATTCCGTACCCATCATTTTCGGTCATGCCCGCCACGCTTCGGATGACATCGGGTTGCCAAATGATGGCTGTAAGAGCTCCAAGTAGCGTCCCGATCATGAGCGCAGCAGCGGCCGGAACTTTTTTGGCAATCAGGTAGATGACCACAACCGGAGCGATGAACAAGCCCCAGTGAATGTCGAAGGCGGCAAATACGGCCGCGCCAAACTCTGCTGCGAAATCTCCTTGAATACCTTCGGCTGAGGCTCCACCTCCGAATCCGACCACTAAAAACACGATCAACGCAATAGTCAAACTCGGGACGGTGGTGTACATCATGTACCGGATGTGGTTGAACAAATCCGTTCCCCCCACGGCAGCAGCGATGTTGGTGGTGTCGCTGAGCGGTGACATCTTATCGCCAAAATACGCCCCTGAGATGATGGCACCAGCGATCCACCCTTCGCTGAGTCCCAACGCTGAACCAATGCCTACCAGCGCTATGCCCACTGTACCGACCGTTCCCCATGAACTGCCTGTCGCGAGAGAAAGCAACCCGCAGATGATGCAAGCGGCAAACAAAAAGATGTCCGGTTCAAGGATTTGCAATCCGTAATG
>JBMSHA010000072.1:0-8255 GCA_049416245.1 Flavobacteriales bacterium
AATCCTCAAGAAACTGATGAAATCAAACTAGCCAAGCGCAAGTCAAAGCTTTCGGTAAGGTTGCTGAAATTGGCCAAACAAATCCAATCAGAACTGGAAGCTGGCGATCGATTGATTATGCTGACTCGACTTACTGAATTGGCAAAATCTACCGGTACGATTGATGATGCGGACAGTTTTCTGAATACCGTGGCAGACGCGCTCAATGTCCATTCCTCCGATGCGGCGGCCATCAAAGCCATGGTGAAATGCGATTCGATTCAAGCCGCTTCTGGAGAAAGTCTGTTTTCAATCGCCTTTGCGCACGAAGAGTCTGCAACCGTTTTGGCCTGTAAGACTTCATTGGATGACTTGTTTTTTATCAAAGATTTTGGTTCCGGTGGATTGCGATTGAATGGGAATCCACTGATAGGAGGCCTCACCACAGCCATGGCACAAGGCAGCGTATTGAAGGACACGAGTGGCCATGCGCTGTTTTTTAGTGATTTGCTGCACATGTGCCAGAGTTGCGGACACGACCATGCTGCCATTGAATTCCATGCCATTGACGTAGCGCATTTCTTCGCATATCCAAGCGAGCCAGCTTTACGGCCACTTTCCATCAAGGCAAAAGCGGGAGAGTTGCTGGGAATCATGGGAGCGAGTGGCTCTGGAAAATCGACCCTGCTGAACATCCTCAACGGTTCGCAACGACCCCCTTTCGGGAGCGTATTGTTGAATGGTCATTCGGTATTTGATTCGGAGCTCGATGCAAAGGGCAGCATTGGCCACATTGCTCAGCAAGATGTACTCATCAGTGAATTGACGGTTTATGAAAACCTCCGGTTCAGCGCAGAATTGAGTTTGGGTGACCTCGATGCTCCCGAGATCGAGTTGAAAGTGGAGCAAACTCTGAAGCGATTGGGCTTGTGGGAAATTCGAAACTTGCGTGTCGGTTCGCTGATGGATAAAACCATCTCGGGAGGGCAGCGCAAGCGACTCAACATTGCACTCGAATTGATTCGTGAACCCTCGGTATTATTTGTCGATGAGCCCACAAGCGGCCTGTCGAGTCGGGACAGCGAGCACATCATGGACATCCTGAAGGAGCTTGCACTCCGTGGGAAGGTCATTTTTGTAGTGATTCACCAACCCAGTTCGGACATTTTCAAATTGTTCGATCGATTGCTCTTGTTGGATGTCGGTGGATTTCCGGTTTATCAAGGCAACCCACTGGAATGCTTGGATTATCTCAAGCAAATGTCCAATCAAGTACTTTCGCGTGATACGCTTTGTAAGTCATGTGGAACGGTAAATCCAGAAGAAATTTTTGAGACCATTGAGTCATGCATGGTGGACGAATATGGGCATTTGACGGATACGCGTCGGGTCAGCCCGCAAGAATGGAATGATTATTACAACATCCTCGGAAATCCAGAATCCGTAAAACCTGTTCAGGAACAGCTGGCTTTGCCGAAATCTACGGTTCAGCCAACTTGGTTGAGGCAATTGAATATCTTCAGCCGTCGGGACCTGCTGGCGAAGCGAAAAAATCGGCAATACATTTGGATGAATTTGCTGCAAGCGCCAATCTTGGCTTTGCTTCTTGCGATTTTCACAAAATACCAAAGCGGTCCGGGTGAGTTTGTGTACCGACTCAGTGAAAACCTCCCGCAATTCCTTTTCATTTCTGTCATTGTCTCGCTTTTCTTGGGGTTGAGCTTCAGCGCAGAGGAGATCTTTCGGGATCGCCCAACCCTGCGACGTGAACGTTTTTTGCGTTTGAATTGGAATGCCTACCTCGCCTCCAAAACGGGCATCATGTTGCTCATTTCCGCGGTCCAGAGTTTTTTGTACGCATCGGTCGCAGTTCTCGTATTGAAAATTCCCAACGCATTGATTTTGATGTTTTTGACGCTATTTAGCTTGAGCAGTTTTGCCAATGTTTTGGGGCTGAGCCTCTCGTCGGCCATGAAATCGGCAAAGAACATCTACATCATCATTCCCTTGCTCATCATTCCCCAAATCATTTTTGGTGGAGCCATCATCCGATATGATCGGTTCAATCCGATTTTTACCCAAGTCGACCGCGTTCCGGTTATTGGGAATTTGATGGCATCACGTTGGGGGTTTGAGTCCCTAGCTGTTTATTTAACCCGCGAAAACGAAGCGGATAAGCCCTTTGTAGCCATCGAAGATCGAATGGAAAGGGCGGCATGGCGTCGTGATTTTTGGTGTGATTCATACCGCGATCTGCAAGATGAAAACGTCAAATCCATGGAATGGAGTCAGGCCGTCTTGGAACTTGAAACCTGGGGATATTCCGTGGCGGGAAAACAAAGCTTGGATGAATTGCGTGATGCGTTCAAATTGGCATACCGAGACGGATTCAAGGAAAGGGATGTGTTAAGGGAATCACTTGCTGCCAAAGCTGATTTGAAGGAAATGAAAGACCGCCATCACAATGAAGCGTTGCACGACTGGGTGATGCAAACGGACCGTTCTCAACGCATATCCTTATCTGGCCGCGGTCTGGTTCAAGAGACAGCCTTTATCCATCAAATGCCGTTGGGAAAACAGGCTTGGAATGCGCCTTTTTATGCACCATATAAGCAGTTAGGAAATCAATCGTACCCAACACCATGGTTCAATTTAGGCGTGTTGTGGGCTATGAGTGCAGTGCTCTATTTCTTGCTCGCAAACCGCTTGCCAGAGCGTTGGGGTTGGGGCAAGCGATTGGATTGATTAAGCCTTCGATGCAATCAGTCGGAATGGCATGTCAATGATGGCGTCGTAATCTTCGCCCGCCTCTAACATGTCTTCATCTTCTTCTTCGTAATACCACAAAACGCTGGACTTAGCGGGCATCTTTTCAACGCGCTTTAGCAAGTCCATCAAACATTTGCTGCTGCTCGTGTTGAAATATTCTAATCGAATCGACACTTCAACTGCATCTTGGCCATCGGTTAGATGTGCCTGCACCCAATCCATCAGCGGCTGGTAAAACTCGATGGAATTCTCTGGAATGGATCTTCCCGATATGCTCATCGAAAGCGGCGAGTCGACAAAATCTACTTGCGGGGTCTTCGGGGTTCCTTCTAATCGAATAACGCTCATGGATTTATGGGTAATTCTGCTGTGAATGTAACAAACAGGTTTTGTTCTTTTTTCGAAATGTGCATTTCGGCGAGACCGTCTGCTTTTCGCAAGATGTCATTCAATCCAATTCCTCCACCACCGTGTGAACTGCGTTCTTCTTGCGCAACTTGGTCACGTTGCGCTAGACGCAAATCTGCCGTTTCCAGTTTTTTCAATTGTTCCCAGCGGTCTTGAAGAACCAACGCATCATGCTCAGAAATGCGATTTTGCGTTCTTAATCGCCAGATGCCTCGTGTACATTCCTCAATTTTAAAGGTAGTGCCTTCCACAGGTTCCGCTGCATGGTGATGAAGATTCTGAAGGAGTTCGATGGCAATGTGGATGATTCGTTTGCGTTGCAGCATCCCGGCATTCAATTGACCCAGTCGATCCTCTAGCCAATGCACAATGAACCGCGTGGAAGAATCGTGTACAGGACCCGACCATTGAAATTCAGATATGATGCCATTGTTTTCAGAAATTCCTTCATTCGCACTTGCTTCGAAGCGAGATGATGCAGAATCAGATGGAAAAACGGAAGACATAGTTCAAAATAAAATCACAAGACCGAACTTCGCTCGGGCATTCCCAACGAGTAATGATGAATGATTTGTGGAAAAGCGATACCGATTGGTTTGTGTCATGGTTCAACACCAAGGCGTATCATGTGCTGTATGATCATCGGGATCAGGAAGAGGCGATACAATTGGCCTCAGTGTTTTCCAATAAACTTTGGGACGGTGAGCGAAAAGACTTGCTCGATTTGGGTTGTGGTGCTGGGCGACATGCAGCAGCGTTCGCCGATCATGGACATGCTGTAACGGGCATCGACTTAAGCGAAAACAGCATCGAGGCGGCAAATTCCGCCTACTCGGGCTCAAACGCGCCGGTTTTCCGAGTTGGTGATATGCGGCTCCTTTCGAATTATTTTCCAAAAGCTTCATTTGATGTGGTCGCTTCCTTGTTCACCAGCATGGGATACTTTCATGATGAGGAGGATTTGAAGAAGACGCTTATGGGAATTGACCAAGTGCTGAGGTCAGGCGGTACGTTCATTTTGGATTACCTCAATGTACCTCGCGTTGTATCTGGCTTAACCCAGCAAGAAACCGTGAACAAGGGTGATTATACGTTTGAGATTCATCGACGTGTTTGCGATGGCTGGATTGAGAAATCGATCCGTTTCCAGGACGAACACGGATTGAAGCAACATCATGTCGAACGGGTGCGTGCCTGGTCTGAAATTCATTGGGCTGAGGCATTTCGATCGGTGGGGTGGAAGGTGCAATCCGCCTTTGGAGATTATGCCTTGAACAATTTGAAGGAGGACAGCCCGCGCTGTATACTTGTCGCTCAGAAATCGCCATGTGGACAGCAGCTTTGATTTTATTGGCCATCTCCCTCATGGGAGCCTTGGCCTATGATCGCTTTGGTAATCGGTTGCGCAAGCACTTGAATTTGATACTCGCCTTCGGGGGATCATTTTTGATTGGTATCATTTTCAATCATTTGATTCCTGAGGTGTATGCCATGGATCGGCATGCAGGATGGATTGTTGTCATCGGATTTCTTTTGCAAGGGATTTTAGAATATGGCAGCCAAGGGGTGGAGCACGGCCACATTCACCACCACGATCACGGAAGTAAATCGGCCATGCCTTGGGCGATGTTCATCAGCTTATGTTTGCACGCATTTATTGAGTCCATGCCGCTACACGGCGATGGACACGAGGGGCATAATGAGCACCATGATCACAGTGGTCACATTCATTTGCATGGCATTGAAGGGGTTGACACGGCGTTGTTGATTGGTTTGATTCTTCATAAGTTTCCTGTGGCGTTGGTCCTGATGGGGATGTTGGATGCGTTAGGCATTTCAAGGAAGTCACAATGGCTGGCCTTGGCGACGTTTGGCTTGATGCCATTATTGGGTATGTTGACCTACGGAGGGCTGCTCAATCTAGGGAACACGTGGCAACAGGCATTGCCGTTGTGGACAGGTGGAATATTGATTGGCATCCTATTGCACATCAGTACGACCATCCTTTTTGAAGCGGGAGACGGGCATCGGTTTAACCGGAATAAATTACTCGTAACCATTGCGGGACTGGGAATGGCCGTGTTAACAACGGGTATTTAGGCGACAAAACGTAACTTTTCATCGATGAAACACGTATGCATGAGTACTTAACCACGCTCATGAAACATTATCGCATACACATCGATATCCACAAGTTTGAACAGATTTACATGCACCAACACCGGTTTGAAGTAAACCTCTTCGAATACTGCCTCAATTGAAAAATTGGGGCTTTTTTTATGCCGTTTGGAACAAAGCGACGGCGAGGCTCATCGCCTGGTTCCATGCTCGTTTGTCCAAATCCAATTGTTCATGATGTCCGAGGGTTTCCACGATGGTCTCCGTCGCTAAATTGCCAACGAGGGTGTCCTGAGCCATCGGGCAACCACCAATGCCTCTCAAGGCTCCATCAAATCGTCGGCATCCAGCATCCCATGCCGATTGAATTTTTGCAGGCGCATCCCATGGTGTTGCGTGGAGATGAGCTCCAATTCGTTGATTTGGAAACTGGTTAAAAACATCCGTGAAGACATCTGAGAGCAGATCGGGATTTGCATGGCCGACGGTATCGCTCAATGATATTACGTCGGGTTGGATGATTTCGTTCAATTTACCCGTCCAATCGGTCACCATTTGTGCGGCCCAATCATCGCCATAGGGATTTCCGAAACCCATGCTGAGGTAAACCACAATGCGTATGTCACTTCCCTCAACGAGCGTTCGAATGTTTTGCAATCGCTCCAAAGCGACATCAGAAGTTGCCCCGGTATTTCTCAGTTGAAACGTTTCTGAGAGACTCAGCGGAAATCCGATAAAGTCGATTCCAGGAGTAGCTAAGGCTTCTTTTGCCCCTCGTTCATTGGCGACGATGACGAGTGTCGAAGTGGATCCTTCAAACTTTCCTTCGTCATGAAGCGCATTGCAAATTGCACGAGTATCCGCCATTTGTGGGATAGCCTTGTGCGAAACGAAACTCCCCAGATCCAAGCAATCGAACCCCACATCCAGTAGCGTCCGGTAATAAGCCAATTTGTCTGCGGTTGAAATGGGGTGGGGCCAACCCTGAATGGCGTCGCGAGGACACTCGATTAATTCCAATGGACGCATGCCCAAATTTAGTTGAATTAGGCTGAAACCTTTGAGGCGCGGTATCCGTAAGAGGCCTACGACTTCACACCTAGTATATATCAAAATGGACTTGACCGCTTTCAACCGATTACCCCTCGACGAGAAGACCAATTATATGTGGGATCATGGCGTTTGCTTGGCCCAACGGATTGTTGAGAACCGATACATCTTATGCATTTTTGAATTGAATGGATTTTATGTAGAAGCGATTTACAGCCGTCGCAACAACCGAGTCAATGCCATCCTGCCCATCGCGGATTTGCCCGAATGGGAGGGGTATGTCGATCAGGTCATTACCAACTTACTTCATCTGAATTAAAGCTATAGCGTCGGATGTGCACGGGGTCTCCCCATGCGGTCGCTTGACCGCTGTCGGCTCCGAAGGCTAACGATACGCTGGAATCGCCCATTTGGCTCATGCTGAATGGGCGATTTTTTATGAACCCCATTGTTTTAGATTCACGGGTTCGAATGAGCCAAGCGCCATCGTCACTGCACCAATATGTTTTCGGTTTGAGTAGCGTGATCCCTTCGGGTTCTTGGTTGTCCCATGCCGTCCTCTGTAAAACGGCCAATTCATCTTTTTCATTCCAAATCAACGCCTGACCGCCCGTCTCGAACACGGCGCAGGGCCCGTTGCGCATGGCCAAGGTCATCACCGGTTGGCGCATGAACCATATCCAGGGTACAACTCCAATGAAGATGCAGGAGACCAAGGCAAATGGAGCCCGCATGGTGCGCATGCGCGTTAATTCAATTCCTAATCCGAAAAAGAAAAGGCCGCTTACCAGCCCCCCGAAAGACCGAGGAAGTTGACTCACATCGAGCGCCCAATGCCGCTGATTTTCCCCGTCGAAGTAGGAGATGATTGTTTGTACAGTGTACTGAATTGCCTCGGTTAATTTGTCCAGAACGAGGAATGTTTGGCCTGTGTGTTGCAAAGCAAACCAAGTGGCTAGCATGAAGCCCAAAGCAACCATAATCGGAGAAGCCAAAAGATTAAATAGGAGGAAATGAACCGGGAACAGCCCGAAAATTGGCCACGTGATAAAGCTCGTCCCTGCTTGTGCGGAAATCGGAATGGCTAAGCTTGTAGCAACTTTGGAAGCTGATGTTTGCTGGGTAATAAATTCAAGTGTAAGAAGTATCGAAGCAACAGCGACAAAGCTCAACTGCGTACCCAATTGGTGCGCCCGCATGGGCTCCATCAGTAACATCGACCAAGCGCTCAGGCAAAGAATGTGCATGCCGCTTACGCTCCGATAAATCAACCGAAAACCGCCGTAGAGCGTTAACATCAGACCCGCGCGAATCGCCGAATCCGGACTTCCACAAAATCCAATGAATTCCCAAACAAAAAACAAGGAGAGGAGACCCATTAATCGGATCAAGAGTTTTTTACGCCGCAATAGCCACAGGGAAATTAGTCCAACCAATCCCACGTGATAGCCACTAACAGCCAATAAATGGGCCAATCCGGCACGTGAGAATGCGCGTTTCAATTCAATGGATAAACGCGACTTATCTCCTGTGGTGATGGCGAGTAATAAGCCAGCAACTTCTGGACTGAAGTTTGAATTTAGCGCTTTCCATGCTCCAGCCCGTGGAGAATTACGTTCTGGCCATCTGTACATTTCCGAATTCCTCAGGGCAGGCGACAACGTTCCACGTGCACCTTGTTGGTATTTCCAACGAGCCCAACTTGATGCGGATAGGTCGTATGCAGTGGCCGTACCGAGGAACTGCTTTTCAAACGTTGGAGCTGATGCATCTTTCCACTCCAGTCGAAACGTGCCCCAATCGCTGGAGCACCGAAGCACCTGGGTTTTGGAAAACTCCAGAATATCGGTCGAATCACACATCCACATCGCGGTGATGGACGAACGTTTCAGGTCTGTGCAGTGTTGTTGGTACTTGGTCGCAGACCATCC
>JBMSHA010000073.1:0-8191 GCA_049416245.1 Flavobacteriales bacterium
GCTGAACAACAGCAACAACCAATACCTGAGTTTGAGCAAACATTACCGCCTGGTTTTGCCTATCAACCTCGCGTTATTGGTCATCACAATCGC
Source organism: Flavobacteriales bacterium (assembly GCA_049416245.1). Taxonomy (GTDB): domain Bacteria; phylum Bacteroidota; class Bacteroidia; order Flavobacteriales_D; family Sanyastnellaceae; genus UA16. Next base: position 94 of record JBMSHA010000073.1, read on the forward strand.
CATGAACTATGTGTTCCTCGTCATCTTCGAATGGGGCCTGACCGGCGCGGCGCTGGCGACATTGGGCACGTTTGTTTGGAACAATACTTGGCGACTGGTGATTGTCCACCGAAAACTCCACGTGCACCCCTTCACGTGGTCCATCCCCATGATCTTGGCAATCGCCACGGCAGCAGCGGTGGCCTTTAAATGGGACGCCGGCACGCTCGGATTTCACCCGCTCATCGAAGCCATCATCCAAGGTGGATTGGCGAGCGGCACCGTTTTTATCGCATGTTACGCCCTGGGATTCTTCCCGGAGTTGCGCACCGGGATCAAACAACGATTGCCGTGGTGGCCATAATCGGAATCACACGCGCAACCAAGTTTGCGTACGGAACAAGAACAGAATGTAGCCACGCACTTTGAGTTCGCTCATGTTGTCCTCGTCGAACCACATTTCACAGTCGTAGACCTTCCCGTTCTTGGGATCGCAAATGGTCCCGTCCTCCCACTCCCACTCATCGCCATCTTGCACCATGTCGCGAACGATTTCCATGCCCAGTGCGGGTTGGTCTTTACGATCGTCTTCGCATTCATCGCAAATCGGATTTTGATCTTCTTCCGGTAAACGGAAGAGTTCCACGATTTGACCGTAAAGTTTACCGTCTCGTTCTGTGATCTCCACAATGCTTTTGATGCGACCGGTTTCATCATCGATGGTCTTCCATTTTCCCAGCACAGGATTCGTTTGGGCAAATGAAACGGTTGCAAAGCAGGCAATGAGAAGGGTGAAGAGCATTCGCATGATTGGAAAAGTTCAAGGTGTTTTTTCTGCGTCTAATCGGGCACGTTCAACGGCCGCGTTTAATTCATACCCCAATAATAGAATGGAACTATTGGAATTCAACCAAAGGAGTGTAATCAATAATGTTCCCAGCGATCCATAAAGCGAATTGTAACTCGCGAACTGGTCAATGAACCAAGAGAACGTAAAGGTGATCAATATGAACAGCGCCGTCGTGCCCGTGGCGCCGATGGACCACCACACCCAGCGTCGGGTCATGAAATTCCCCACATTATAAAGAATGGTCACCGCCGTGTAAATCAGGCCGAACGAAAGTGCCCAACGTGCCAAGGTGAGCAGAGGAACGTTCACTTGCTCGAGCCAACCCCGACCCTCGGCCCACGAAAGAACATCGCCCGCAAATCCTATCAGGAATACGGCCACAACCAATAGCACGGACAAAATCAGCAACAACGCGATGGAAAGTAAACGGAACCCTAGCCAATTCATGGGTTGTCCTCCCACATGTGCGCTTTCCCCAAATCCCACCAAAATCGCATTGACGCTGTTCGAAGCGTAAAACAGCAGGAGCACCACACCCACCGATAACAGCGTCCCCTGGCGTTGGTCAATCAAATCCTTCACCGTCTGCTCGAACAATTCAATCGCCTGCTTCGGAAAGAACTGCTCCAAACTCAGCAGCACTTCCTCGGTTTCGAGCGGCGTGAAGGGGATGATGCTCAACAAGAGGATCATCGCAGGGAAAAACGCCACAAATAGCTTAAAGCTGATCGCCGCGGAGCGTGTGGCCACAGAACCGTTCACCAGACCCAAAAAGAAAAACCGCGACACGTCATAGACGTTCATGGATTTGTCCTTCCACGGTCGCACGGTACGCAACAATGCCCGAAACCGATCGAATAGCCGATTCTGCTGAATCCACTTAAAAAACGGACGGTCCGGTATGCTCGGCGGCTCCAACTCACCCATGGAAATAAGCGGTTGATTTGAGACTGAAGTCCATGCTGGGCACACTGTGGGTTATCCAGCCCATGGACACAAAATCAACACCGGCCTCTGCGTATACTCGAGCGTTGGAAGGCGTGATGCCCCCAGAAGCCTCCAGCGCTATCTGACTGCCCCATCGCTTGACCTGCGCGGCAGCTTCTTCGGGGGAATGGTTATCAAGCAACAAACGATCCACCAAGGGCGCTCCAGAAGGCTTGCTCCAAAGCGCTCGTGCTTCCATCGCCGCCGCGGCCTCCTCCTCGTCGCGCACCTCCACAACGACAGGTAAATCCTGGCCTCGGTCTTTCAGGTACTTTGCAACATTTTCGAGGGCCTGTGCCATCGAACCGGCATAATCAACGTGATTGTCCTTGATCAGGATCATGTCGTACAATCCCATCCGGTGATTCACGCCTCCTCCGATTCGTACCGCCGCCTTTTCAAATTCACGCAATCCCGGTGTGGTCTTCCGCGTATCGAGAACGGCGCATTGGGTTCCTTTAAAAGATGCCATGACTTCGGCTGTCCGGGAGGCAATGCCACTCATGCGTTGCATAAAATTGAGTGCCAACCGCTCCCCGATGAGAATGCTCTTGGCAGCCCCTTGGACCCGAAAAACGCGTTGGCCCACCTCCACAACATCGCCATCGTCGCACAGCAATTCACAGGTCAATTGCGCATCCACGATATTGAAGACCCGCCTCGCCACCGCCAAACCGGCCACAACACCCGCCTCTTTGGCCATGATCCAGCCCTCCTGTTGCAACCCGGCAGGCAGCGATGACTCGGAAGTGCAATCGCCTGCACCCAAATCTTCCTCCAGCGCCAGCCGGATCATTCGTTCCATTGCTTCCGAAATCATGCAGCGAAGATAGAATACCTTTGCTACGTGCAAATCACCTTATTGGCCATCGGAAAAACGCAGTCCACATGGATTGCAGAAGGAACGCAAGTGTATGTGGACCGACTGAAGCACTACGGAAAATTCGTTTTTGTCGAGACGGCCGATGCCAAACTCCGCCAAACCAAAAAAGATCCCGCCACCGTTCAGGCAGCAGAGGCTGAGATCCTCGAAAAGCACCTCAACGGCGTGGACCACCTGGTCTTATTGGACGAGCGGGGAAAAGCATTCACTTCCGTACTATTCGCCGATCAATTACGCAAGCTTCAAAATCGGGGCCTGCGGCACGTGATGTTTGTTATCGGCGGTCCGTACGGATTTTCCGAATCCATTCGCCAACGCGCAGATGCATTCATGAGCCTGGGGCCCATGACGTTCTCCCATCAAATGATCCGCGCTTTTGCAGCCGAGCAAATTTACCGCGCTCATACCATCCTGAAGGGTGAACCCTACCATCATGAATGAAAAAAGCCCGGCAGGATGCCAGGCTTTTTCAAATTGTTCGGTATAGGCTCTTAAGCCGCCAATACCGTCACTACGTTGTTCAGCACTTCTACCGTTCCGCCTTTCACGGCAAAACGCTCTTCACCACCGGTCGTCCGCACCACCACATCACCGGATTGCAAGGTGGTAATCAACGCCGCGTGGCGGTCCATGATGCCCATGCTGCCGTCCGAACCGGGCAAACCCACGTACTGAGCTTCTCCGCTGAACAAAGTGGCATCCGGTGTGAGAATGTGTACCGTCATCGTCTTATTTCGCTTCAGCCATCATCTTTTCTCCGGCCTCAATCACCTCTTCAATGGTGCCCTTCAAGTTGAACGCAGCCTCTGGCAAGTGATCCAATTCACCGCTCAAAATGCGGTTGAAGCCTTTGATGGTATCCTCGATGGGAACCAATACACCAGCGAGACCGGTGAACTGCTCCGCAACGTGGAACGGCTGAGAGAGGAAACGGCTGATGCGACGTGCGCGGTATACCGTTTGCTTGTCTTCCTCAGACAATTCGTCCATCCCCAGGATGGCAATGATGTCTTGCAATTCCTTGTAGCGTTGCAACGTTTCTTTCACGTTCTGAGCGCAGTTGTAGTGATCTTCACCCACAACCTCAGGCGTCAAGATTCGTGAAGTTGAATCAAGCGGATCCACCGCTGGGTAGATTCCCAAAGATGCAATTTTACGTGACAATACAGTGGTCGCGTCCAAGTGAGCAAACGTTGTCGCAGGTGCAGGGTCAGTCAAGTCATCTGCAGGTACGTATACCGCCTGAACCGAGGTGATTGAGCCACGCTTGGTCGAAGTGATGCGCTCCTGCATCGCGCCCATTTCCGTTGCCAGGGTGGGCTGATATCCCACCGCTGAAGGCATCCGTCCTAAAAGGGCCGAAACCTCAGAACCGGCTTGCGTGAAACGGAAGATGTTGTCAATGAAAAACAGAATGTCACGTCCTCCGGACTCCTCATCCCCGTCACGGAAGTACTCCGCAACCGTCAAACCTGACAGTGCTACACGAGCACGCGCTCCGGGAGGCTCGTTCATTTGGCCGAACACGAGCGTTGCCTGGGAATTGGCCAATTCGTTGGTATCCACCTTCGAAAGGTCCCAACCGCCTGCTTCCATACTCTCCTGGAATGCCTTGCCGTACTTGATTACGCCCGATTCAATCATCTCACGCAACAAGTCATTTCCTTCACGGGTGCGCTCACCGACACCGGCAAAAACCGAAATCCCCTCGTATCCCTTCGCGATATTGTTGATCAACTCCATGATCAATACCGTCTTGCCTACACCCGCACCACCGAACAATCCAATCTTTCCACCCTTTGCGTACGGCTCAATCAAATCAATCACCTTAATCCCCGTGAACAACACTTCCGTCGCTGTAGACAAGTCTTCGAACTTCGGGGCTTCTTGGTGAATTTCACGACCGTTGGTCTTATCGGTTGCCACGATTCCGTCAATGGCATCGCCTACTACATTGAACAACCGGCCTTTGATTTGGTCCCCAACCGGCATGGTGATGCCCTTTCCGGTCGCGGTCACTTTCATGCCGCGCGAAAGGCCCTCCGTCGCATCCATGGAGATGGCACGCACGGTGTCTTCACCAATGTGTTTTTGGGTTTCAAGAATGAGGTCTCCTCCTTCTCGCTGGATGGTCAACGCATCCAAAATTTTGGGGAGCGGTACCCCCGCTGGAAAACTTACATCGACAACCGGTCCGATGACCTGGGCTATGGTTCCTTGTTGAGACATGAGCTGTAAGGCGATTTGTGCCAATTAATTTCGGCGCAAAAGTACAAGGTAATCCGCGAGATTACCAACCTATCTTTGTAAAAGTGAAAGTCCATTTCAACGCCCGCGAATTTTCATCCGAAGTGCCCACTGTCCTGACGATTGGGACGTTTGATGGGGTACACGTGGGGCACCGAGCGGTGTTGGACTTGTTGAAAACTCGCGCAGCCGAGTTGGGCGCTGCCTCAGTTTTGTTGACGTTCCATCCGCACCCGAGAACGGTCCTTCACCCTGACACCCATCAGTTGCGGCTCATCAACACCATTGAAGAGCGTCGGCAATTGTTGGAGGGGGCTGGTTTGGACCACCTCGTCATCCAACCGTTCACATTGGAATTGTCCCGGATGTCGCCGCTGGATTATGTGCGCGAACTCTTCGCAGATGGCATCCGTCCTCAAGCGGTGATTGTCGGTTACGACCACCGGTTTGGTCGCAATCGGGAGGGGTCGTTCGATAGCTTGGTCAATCTGGGCAAGGTGTTCGGCTTCGAAGTTGAAGAATTGCCTGCGCACACACTCGAAGACACCCGCATCAGTTCGACCAAGGTACGGGAAGCGCTGCTGGAGGGCGATATGCGTCGAGCTCGCACCTGGTTAGGCCAACCTTTTCCATTTACCGGGCGCGTGGTTCGTGGCGAACAGCTCGGCAGGAGGATGGGGTTTCCCACCGCAAATTTGGTAAGCGAAGATGCGCTGAAACTCATTCCAGGAAAAGGGGTCTATGCGGTGTGGGCGAAAATTGCCGGAACGTCCCAATGGAATCCTGCAATGGTCAACATCGGAACGCGCCCCACGGTCGACGCGACCAACACGCATCAGAGCATCGAAGTCCATTTCTTGGAGGGCGGAAGGCAGTGCTATGACGAACATATTTCCCTTCGGTTTATCGAAAGGTTGCGGGATGAAATGGAATTCGAAGGATTGAAGGCGTTGCAAGACCAATTGCAACAAGATGAACAGCTTGCGCGTTCCATCTTACAGAAAGAAGCTGTGCCGTCGCCATGAGGTTACCCGATACCTTTTTCCGCTGCTTGTTGATCTTCATCCCGCTGGGGTGTAGCCTGCTCGCTGAAGGCCAAGAGACCTTTGACTGGCGAGAGTCCCCCATATTCACCTCAGTGGAAGCGGCACGAGAAGCGAGAGCGCTGGGGCAGCCCATCTACCGATTGGATTTGACCCGGCAAAAATTGCGGGAATTCCCATCGGAAATCGCAGCGTGGTCGGAGCTCCGTGAAGTCATCTTGAATCGGAACAAACTTACTGCCATCGACGAGGATTTGCATCAGTGGGAACATTTGGAAGTATTTGCGGCAGAATCCAACGCCCTCGAGAAATTTCCCGCTTCCGTACTTCAATGGAAGGCACTCCAAACGTTGCAACTTGGGGATAACTTGATCGATTCGATTCCACTCCACATTGACAAGCTCCCGCATCTCGCGAACCTGAGTCTGTGGTCCAATGTCATTTCGTATTACCCGGCAAGTCTCGGGGATTCAAGATCGCTGAAATCCCTGGACCTCCAGTACAACGACATGACCGCAGAGGAACAAGAAATGCTCAAATCTTGGTTGCCCGGGCAGGTGGAATTAACCCTTTCGGCGCCTTGCCGGTGTGATTTTGAAGAGCCATGACGGGGGGTGATGAACCGCGGGCTTGGCATCGCTGGGGAGAACCTGTAGCGGTCGTCTTGAATTTGGCCTACACGGTGGGATACCAGCAAGGAGCGGCTTGGTCATTTTACGCCGCCGGAATCGGATCCGCATTATTCCTCGTTTTGTGCTGGCAACGGCAAATGAAGTTCGAAGCGCTGCTCTGGTGCTATTACATTGTTATGGCTGTCTACGGGGCGGCCGTCGTGCAAGAGGCTTGGCCTGATCCGCTGCCCGAGGCTTCGTGGTTGGCGCACGGGCTATCCCTGCTGCTTTGGGCGGTCATCTGGGGAATGCTGGTTTTAGCGTTTCGCGGCAAAAGTTGGAAGCCGGGGCTCGATGCGTTTACCACCATAGGCAGCATCATTGCGACCTATTGGATGCTGCAATTCGTTGAGGCCAATTGGTTGTACTGGATCGTGGTGAACATGGCTTCAGTGGTGCTTTACGCCAGCCGAAAGCTACATTGGGGCACCGGCTTGTTTGTTTTGTACACCCTGCTTTCCTTGGAGGGATGGTTCAATTGGATATGAGGCCCTTTCGCATTGCCATCACAGGAGTTGAATCCACCGGAAAATCCACGCTTGCCCTTGCGTTGGGATCGAAGTTGAATGCCCCCGTCGTGGAAGAATTGGCGCGCACCGATGCGGACGTATTGGCGAATCGGGTGAATTTGGAAACCCTCAGCCGGCTTTCGGCGGAACAACTCGCTGCCTGCAATTCCGTGGAAAAATTCGCCGCTCGGAAAGGCGCCGCAGTCATCATCACCGATACCGATGACAGCGTACTCGCCGTTTGGGGAAAGGCGGTGTTCGGTCAAATTCCAAACGGTCTGGATGCTTGGCACGGATGGGCCGATTTGACGTTGCTTTGCTACCCGAATCTTCCTTGGCAACCTGACGCCCTGCGCAGCAGCCCGGATCTCGCGGAGCGCCTGAAATTACATGATGCCTACCTAAAGCGCGTGGCACACCGCAACCGATGGACGTTGATCGATGGCGCTTCAAAAGCAGAAAGGCTCGACCAAGCGGTACGAGCCTTTCATGCATGCATTTCCCATTGAAGGAATGACGAGATAAGTCGGTTTATCGGATGATGAACTTCACCGGGATGGTGTACTGAACACTCACCGCCTTTCCGCGCTGTTCGCCCGGCTCGAAATCAGGCAAGCTCTCCACGACGCGCACGGCTTCCGCATCCAATCGTGCATCAACCTCACGCAATACCCGCACGTCCTTTACTTTCCCATCCTTGCCCACGACAAAGTAGACGAAGACCGTTCCTTGAATTCCCGCATCCTTTGCAATCGGCGGGTATTTGGTGTTCTTGGAAACGTACTTAATGATTTCCATCTGGGTGCATTGGTGGCGTTCGTCACCGCGCAAGGATTTGCAATCGCCCATCGCCGGCATGTTCTCAACGATCATAAACGGCACGTCCTCTTCCTCCTCCTCGTAATCCTCGATGATTTCGATTTCGGTGT
>JBMSHA010000074.1:0-8185 GCA_049416245.1 Flavobacteriales bacterium
GTGTGGCTTAGGCAACCGCTCGTAAAAACGAGAGATTTCAATTTGCTCTCGGTTTTCGAACACTTCTTCCAATGAATCCGTGGGAGTAATGAATTCCTCGAGCTTGGCATTCAGCTCTTGCTTCATCTCAACAGCCAATTGGTTGCTGCGGCTGCTCAGGACCACAATGGTCTCGAACAAATTGCCAGTTCCCTGTAGCTCCAACGAGTGGTTGTCGCGTGTTTCGGTGGTCTTATCCGCCTTGATGGATTTGAAATTCGTGCTCATTCGATAGGTCGATTTGCCGCCAGGTCGTCAATGGCTTTTACGCTTTTGTCATGGACGTTTTGCGCTTGAACCATGTACTGACTATCCGGAAATCGGGCCACAAAGGTAAGGAAAGCTTCGATGGTATCGTTATAGCGCTCCAATTTCCTTCTTTCGGTGCTCAATTCGGCGTATTGGAAGTAGCTGTCAACGATGAGCCATTGCATCCGTTCGCGATACGGCGTGTCCGGATATTCTTTCATGGCATTTTCGAATGCGATGACGGCGCTTTTGTACTGTTCAGTATGGTAATAGAGATAGGCCGACTCAAAGGACTTGACTTCGAGTTTGTGCCTGAGTTCGTCAATCACAACTTGGCTGGAATCTCTGTATTGGCTGGCAGGGTAGCGATCCAAGAAGAGTTGGAGCTCTTCGATGGCTTGCTCCGTTTCCAGTTGATCGAGCGAAGGTTTGGGGCTGAGTCGGTAACTGCACATAGCGCTTTCGAATTGTGCTGTCTCTGCTCGAGGATCGTTAGGAAAAGTCTTGGCGAACATTTTGAAGTAGTACCGAGCGAGGTAGTAATCGCCAACGCATCGGTGCGCCTCTGCGTACTTGTATTGAGCATCCACCGACCGCTCCGTGCCCCGTGACAAACTCACGACTTCCTCTAAGATGGGCAGTGCTCCGTAGCATTTGTTCGAATCCAAGAACCCCAGCGCTCGCTCGTATTTGTAGTCCAAGTCGGTGCTCTTCATGATTTGGTTGTATTCGCTGCAACCTGAAAGTCCCCATCCTGCCAAGACGAGGCAGCAAAAAGCTAGAATAGCCGGTCCGGCTGGTGTTTGAGGGGCTTCGTTTCGGATCATGGAGGCGCGAAGTTAAACCGCGGCTTTCATTTTTGGCGCGAAAGCCTCGGGTAATTCAGCTTGGAATTGTGCAAACATTCTTAACATGACCGTCCGAAAATGCGGTTTTACTGAGAAAGAGATAGTAAGTTTGCGCCTTTAAACACCGATTTACTTTGGATATTTTCGAACGCATTCGCAATGACCGTGGACCTTTGGGGCAGCACGCACGAGAGAGTCACGGGTACTTCACCTTCCCCAAATTGGAGGGGGAGATTTCAAACCGCATGACATTCCGTGGCAAGGACGTGCTCGTCTGGTCTGTGAACAACTACTTGGGATTGGCCAACCATCCTGAGGTTCGCAAGGTTGACGCCGACGCAGCAGCGGAATGGGGCATGGGCTATCCCATGGGTGCTCGAATGATGTCGGGCCAAACCTCACAGCACGAATTGCTTGAGTCGCAACTGGCAGACTTCATGCAAAAGGAGGATGCGTTTCTCTTGAATTACGGATACCAAGGTTGCCAATCCGCTATCGAAGCATTGGTGAGCCGTCACGATGTAATCGTATACGATTCAGAAAGCCATGCCTGTATGGTCGACGGAGTTCGATTGCACCAAGGAAAAAGATTCGTCTTCCAACACAACGACATGGAGTCGTTCGTAAAGCAGTTGGATCGTGCCAAAGCGCTTTGTGAGCAGACAGGCGGCGGAATTCTCGTGGTCACAGAAGGGGTCTTCGGTATGGCGGGGGACCAAGGGAAATTGAAAGAAATTTGTTCTTACAAGGAGGCTTACGGTTTCCGTTTATTTGTCGATGACGCCCATGGATTTGGCACCATCGGTGAATCGGGCCGTGGTGCTGGTGATGCACAAGGTATACAAGACCAAATCGATGTGTACTTCGGTACGTTTGCCAAGTCCATGGCGACGATCGGTGCATTTGTCGCAGGCGACGAAGACGTAATCGATTACTTGCGATATAATATGCGTTCGCAGACGTTTGCCAAGTCTCTTCCGATGCCCATCGTGATCGGCGCACAAAAGCGATTGGAAATGTTGCGCACGCAGCCTGAGCACAAAGAAAACTTGTGGAAGGTGGCAAACGCGTTGCAATCGGGTCTTCGTGAAGCCGGATTCAACTTGGGCGTGACCAATTCCTGCGTAACGCCTGTGTTCTTGTCAGGAGGCTTGGGCGAAGCCACGAATTTGACGTTGGATTTGCGTGAGAATTACGGAATTTTCTGTTCCATTGTGGTGTATCCGGTTGTTCCGAAAGACACCATCATGTTGCGCTTAATTCCGACTGCCGTTCATACATTGGAGGATGTGCGCTATACGATTGAAACGTTCACCGCTGTCAAAGAGAAATTGTTTGCGGGCGAATACAAAAGCGAGAAAATCGCTTCTTGGGCTTAAGCGCTTGACGCGCCTTCAGCCATGAGGGTTTTCATCGAACTATCATACAATGGGGCTCCTTTCCACGGATGGCAAAGGCAGCCCCATTGTGTTACTGTTCAGCAGGTGCTCGAAGAGAAACTCGCGTTGTTTACGGGGAGCCCTGTGCCGGTGATGGGGTGTGGTCGAACGGATGCGGGCGTGCACGCCGCTTATTATGTGGCACATGCGGATTGGCCGGTCGACGGCCCCAAATCGAAGCGTTTCGGGGATTGGCGAGAAGCCGCTTGGAAACTCAACGGGATGTTGCCGCCCAGCATTGCGATACACCGCATTACCGAGGTGGCTCCAAACGCACACGCGCGGTTTGATGCCATCGAGCGCGGATACGTGTATCGGATGCATACGCACAAGGATCCATTTTTGGACGGGTGGTCAGCTCGGGTCATGCGACAGACGGATTTTGAGCGGATGCAAGCGGCCGTTCCTTATTTGGTTCGAAAGGGCGACTTTGCCGCATTTTGCAAATCAGGTTCGGATGTGAAAACCACCATCTGCGATGTTCGCTTTGCTGAATTGCGAAAGAACGTGCAAGGAGAGCAATGGGAATTTGAAATCCGAGCCGATCGATTTCTACGCAACATGGTGCGCGCCATTGTAGGCACTTTGTTCGAAATTGGCCAAGGTCGCTTGGAACCTGAAGCCATGCAATCGGTTATTCAAGCAGGAATGCGAAAGGAGGCGGGTGCATCCGCGCCTGGGGAGGGACTTTATTTGAATCGGGTGATTTATCCGGATTTTGATCCGGTGGTCACGAAGGCCTTTATGAAGGAATGACCGCAAGACCGGTATGAAAAAAGAAAAAGACATTGCTGGGCGGATATTCGACGGTGAAACGCTGAAGAAAATCCTGAGCCAAGTGCAGCCGTACCGTACACGGTTTTTGCTCACGGGCGCTCTGGTGCTGCTACTTTCGGCATTGGTTTGGGTACGGCCGGCGTTGATCCGGATGGCAGTGGATGATGCCATTCCGCAGAACGACGCGCAACTGCTGCTTTATATTTTTGTTGCGGTAGTGGGGCTGTTGGTGTTTGAAGCGCTGTTGCAATACCGCGTCACGTATTTGGCCAACTGGGTTGCTCAATCGGTGAGTTTGGACTTGAGGTCGAAGTTGTTCAGCCACGTGGCTCGGTTTCGGTTGCGGTATTTCGATAAAACGCCTGTGGGTACCCTGGTGACGCGGCATGTGAGCGACATCGACGGAATCGCGGATGTGTTTTCCAACGGAATCTTGAATGCGGTGGGCGACCTCCTTGCCTTGTTTGTGGTAATCGGAACGATGCTTTGGGTTGATTGGCAATTGACCTTGATGGTATTGACACCAATTCCGGTTTTGCTGGTCGCCACTCGGATCTTTCAAAAGGTCATCAAAAAGGCTTTTGTCGATGTGCGAAACCAGGTAGCTCGAATGAACGAATTCGTTCAAGAGCATGTCACGGGCATGCACATCGTGCAAGCCTTTGGTCGAGAGCAGCGGGAGGCAGAGGCGTTTGAAGGCATCAATGCGAGCCACCGGGATGCCAACATTCGATCGGTGTGGGCATTCAGCGTGTTTTTCCCGTTGGTTGAATTGCTCTCTGCAACGAGTGTGGGCCTGCTGCTTTGGTGGGGCATGCAGGATGTGTTGGGGGAACGCATGACGCTGGGTATTCTCCTTCAGTTCATCTTGTACGTTTTCATGTTGTATCGCCCTATCCGACAATTGGCAGACCGATTCAATGTGCTGCAGATGGGCATCGTCAACTCGGATCGGGTGTTCAAACTGCTCCAGCGCGATGAAAGCATCGCGGATGATGCAGCAATTTCGGAACCGTGGGAGGTACGGGGTGAAATCGAATTTGAGGACGTTTGGTTTGCATATGAAGGCGAATCATGGGTCTTGAAATCCGTTTCCTTTCACATCCTTCCCGGAGAGGCAGTGGCATTCGTTGGCGCAACAGGTGCTGGGAAATCGACCATCATCAACTTAATCAACCGTTTTTACGAGCATCAAAAAGGAACGATTCGCATCGATGGTCGAGACATCAAGACCATCCCACTCCAAGAACTGCGTCAGCACATTGGAATCGTCTTACAAGATGTGTTCCTCTTTTCTGACAGCCTTCGAAACAACGTCACTTTGTACGACAATCGGTACAGTGAAGCGGATCTGATTTCAGCTGCTGAAGCAGTCGGCGCAGCGGATTTTATCGCCCAGTTACCGGAGGGTTGGGAGCAAAACGTGCGTGAACGGGGGGCCATGCTATCCGTTGGGCAACGCCAACTTATCGCATTCATGCGGGCTTATGTCATTGCTCCTTCCATTCTGGTGTTGGATGAAGCCACTTCGAGCATCGATTCCGAAAGTGAATTGCTCATCCAACGGGCGACGGAAAAAATCACGGACGGGCGCACTTCTCTGTTGGTGGCTCATAGGCTCTCAACAATTCGGGATGCCAACCGCATCATCGTTCTCGAAGCAGGTTGCATTGTGCAGTCGGGGACGCACCAAGAGCTGGTCAATCAAGCTGGTCCGTACCGCGAGCTCAGCCGAGCTCAATTGGAGGGAACGGTTTAAGCCCTTCCTGGCCTAGGAGCCGAAGGAGGCGATAGCTTGCGATTTCACTCAGGGATTTCGAACAACTCGCCATTTCAGCAGGGGATTGTCGCATAATGAACCCGCGAATGATGCGCTTACGGAATGCTCGAATGGCATGAACGCGAGCGTAAATCTCTTGGAGCAATTCGCTGTGTCCGTCGTTCAAAGCTTGGGCGTGGTATTCGGTGAATTTAACCAGTCGCTTTCCGCTCAAGGACCAAAGCAGTGTCCAGGTCGTCTGAAGGCTCAATGCTCGCGTACTGTTTTCAAAGTTGTCGATGACAGCCATTTGATAGCGAATGTCCCGGAAATACAGGTTCCTCACTGCTCTTCGAAATTGTGGATCGACGCCGCCGTGAGCCATGTCGACCCACACGCGATGCAGTCTGATGTGTAAAGCATTCCATGCGGGGCTGGGGGCCAATGATATGGCCGATTCGACGCGAATTGTATCCATGGGGAAGGTTACGCGTTTGAATGGTCTAAGGTTTCGCCTCGTCCTGGAAAAGGATCAAATGCACTTGAAGTGATCGAACGGCTCCAAACATGTCGTGCACTGGAAGTGGGCTTTGCATGCTGTCGAGCCGAAGGGGCTAATCAATTTCGTTTCCGCTCCACCGCAACGGGGGCAAGCAATGTTGCGCTCTTTGCCCAGAAGAAAAGCCTTGTCTGCGCTGGCTCCTGCTGGAGGAGCGATGCCATGTTTTCGCATTTTCTCCCGGGTGGCTTCATTGATCCAATCGGTGGTCCAAGCCGGCGAGTGAACGATTTTGATTCGAAAATTGGGATCCACTGGCCCGAGGGCCTCCTTGATGTCATCCTGAATGGCATCTGTGGCGGGGCAACCCGAATACGTTGGAGTAAGTGCAATGACGACCGTTCCTTTATCGTCAATCGAGCAGCCTCGGATCATGCCCAACTCCGTTATGCTGAGAAAGGGGAGTTCGGGATCCATCACGCGATCGAGCGCCTTCTGGATGCGGCTCAATCGGTCGTTTACCATTGCGCGCCAGGGTAAGTGCGCTGAAGCACTTGCATTTCGGCTAACATGTAGCTGAGGTGCTCGGTATGCTTGCCTTGGCGTCCACCTTTGTGCATCCAAGTGGTATCGGGAATGCGCAAAGTGGCTTGCTCCATAATGGATTGGATGCGGTCAGACCAAGTGGACTGCAGGTCGCCATTCAAACGGCTCAAGCCCATTTTCGCGCCAGCCGCTGAAACTTCGTCATCCATGAAAAACTCACCGGTGTAGGCCCACAAATCATCCAAGCTCTGCTGAATCCGTTGGTGACTTTCCTCCGTTCCGTCTCCGAGGCGAATGACCCACTGGGCGGAGTGTGCAGCGTGGTATTTGACTTCTTTCAACGCCTTAGATGCAATAGCAGCCACTTCCAAATCAACGTTTTGCGTGGCCAATGCTTCGTAGCGTAGCAGCGCAAATTGGTCAAATAAACATTGGCGCATGATGGTGTCGCCGAAATGGCCGTTGGGCAGTTCGAGTAGCAGCAGGTTGGAAAACTCGCGGTCGGTCCGAAAATAGGCCAACGTATCCTCATCGCGTCCTTTGCCTTCGCGTTCTCCCGCCAGGGTCAAAAACGCGCGTGATTGCCCCAATAGATCCAGGGCGATGTTGGACAGGGCAATGTCCTCTTCCAATGCAGGTCCGTGCCCGCACCATTCGCTCAAACGCTGTGCAAGCACCAAAGCGTCATCACCCAATCTCAGTAACCACGTGGCAGAGGCGTTTTGCATTACATGTTCTTTACTTGGTCAGGCAAATCATAGAAAGTGGGGTGCCGGTAGACCTTGTCATTGGCCGGATCGAATAGAATGTCTTTGTCGTCTGGGGAGGATGCCGTGATGTGTTCAGCCGGAACAACCCAAATGCTCGTCCCTTCTTGACGGCGTGTGTACACGTCTCGGGCATTACTGATGGCCATTTCGGCATCAGCAGCATGCAAGCTTCCGACGTGCTTGTGGCTCAGGCCTTGACGGCTTCGAACAAAGACTTCCCAAAGCGGCCAGTCCGATTTAGACGTGCTCATGCTGCTGTGGATTTTGAGACGGATCGTTCTGCCATTTTTGCGGCATGCGCAGCCGCGGCTTCTCGCACCCACGCTCCGTTCTCATGGGCGCGGACGCGCGTGGCAAGTCGTTCCTTGTTGCAGGGCCCGTTTCCTCGGATGACTTCTTCCAACTCGGACCAATCGATGGGACCGAATTCGTAGTGTCCCGTGGACTCATTCCATTTCAAATCTGGATCCGGAATGGTCAAGCCGAGCAATTCGGCTTGTGGAACGGTCATGTCCACAAATCGCTGACGCAATTCATCGTTGCTAAAACGCTTGATTTTCCACTTCATGGACTGGGCACTGTGCTTCGAAGCATCATCATTCGGTCCAAACATCATGAGCGACGGCCACCACCAACGGTTCAGGGCGTCTTGTGCCATTTCCTTTTGTTCAACGGTGCCGTTGGCCAGGTTCAGCATGATTTGAAAACCTTGCCGTTGGTGAAAGCTTTCTTCCTTGCACACCCGAACCATGGCGCGGGCATAAGGACCGTAGCTGCATTTGCACAAAGGCACTTGGTTCATGATCGCTGCTCCATCGACCAGCCAACCAATCGCGCCCATGTCTGCCCATGTGAGGGTGGGGTAGTTAAAAATACTGGAGTATTTGGCCTCTCCTCGGTGCAACGCGTCCAACAAATCATCGCGATTGACGCCCAACGTTTCTGCTGCAGAGTAGAGGTAGAGCCCGTGTCCGGCCTCGTCTTGCACCTTGGCGAGTAAAATCGATTTGCGTTTCAAGCTGGGTGCACGCGTGATCCAATTTCCCTCCGGGAGCATGCCGATGATTTCACTGTGCGCATGCTGACTGATCTGACGTACCAACGTTTTGCGGTATGCGTCCGGCATCCAATCTTTCGCTTCGATTTTTTGGTCGGCTTCGATGTAAGCATCGAATCGCGCCGTTAGGTCCATTTCCTTCGACATGCTCTGGGGTTTCATGCAAAGATAACAACGGCGGGCTGCATTGGTTTTCATCGTG
>JBMSHA010000075.1:0-8047 GCA_049416245.1 Flavobacteriales bacterium
GGAAGACGCTGCGGAGCTGGCGGTACGCATCACCGGTACGCAAGGAAGCAAGAGTGCCACTTTTGATCCCTTCGTCATTGGGGCGGGTGTCATCACCACACCGTTGTGGGTCCAATCCGACGATCAATTCATCGCGGTGGAGGATAACTTCCAACGCGTCATCACCTACACGGAATCGGCTACAGTGAATTACACGGTGAATTCATCTGTTGTTCGTCCAAGTGAGTTGCGCGATGAAGATTGGACGACCTTGAAGGAATTGATCAAGTTGTCAACTGAAGCCGACAGCGTGACCATCACAGGAGCATCCATCGAAGCCTATGCTTCTCCCGAAGGTGAAATCACGCGAAACGAAGATTTGGCCAGTGACCGAGCAAACTCAGCGGCCGAAGCGATGACGCGAGAATTGAAGCGGGCCAAATTGACGGCTGATGATGCCTTCTACAACTTGATTCCCAAAGGCGAAGACTGGTCAGGTTTCAAAACCCTCATGCAGGAAAGCGAAATTGAGGATAAAAACTTGATTCTGCGTGTCTTGGAAATGTACTCGGACAAAAACAAGCGCGAAGAAGAGATTCGTAACATTGCGAAGACCTACAAGGAAATCGAAAAAGAAATCCTCCCAGCCTTGCGTCGCTCTCAAATGACCGTGTCGTATGATGTGGAAGGGTACACAGACGAGGAATTGATGGATTATGCCATGTCAAGCCCTGACATCTTGACCGCCGATGAATTGCTCTATGCCGCAACGTTGTTCGAGGACCTCAATGACAAATTGACCATCTACCAAAGTGCAGCCCGTGTGCATGCATCGGATTTCCGAGGTTACAATAACGCAGGATGGTGTTTGGCTCAGATGGGCCGCATGAACCAGGCGTGGGAGTTGTTTGAGCAGGCACTTGAGCTCGAGCGAAACAAAGCGGTATTGAACAATGTCGCGGCCATGAAGCGTCAGGACGGAGACATCGACGGTGCGATGAAATTGTTGAACGAAGCGGCCGGTGCAGGACCTGAAGTCGGTTACAACAAAGGCATCATCCTCATTCAGAAAGGAGACTACGCGTCGGCCATCTCAAACATGGGGCGTGTGAGTACGGTCAACGTGGCCTTGGCCAAACTGTTGAACGGTGATGCGGCAGCGGCTAAAACGACCCTGGAGAACGCAGGCGATGAAAGCGCGGCAGCCAATTACGTGATGGCTATAGCTTGTGCTCGCTTGAACGATTCAGCAGCGGTAAAGAAGTACTTGGGCCAGGCTCTGGCTAAAGACCCAAGCCTTCGCAAGAAAGCCGAGTCTGACCTTGAATTCCGAAACGTCCGTGAAGCGATTGGTCTGTGATTTGATCGCAAAAAGAATTGAAAAGCCCCGGTTCGTGTCGGGGCTTTTTTGTGCGCTAACATGTAAATTACTTTCATGATACAACGACTATATCTGGTGCTCAGCATGCTGGTTTTGTTGGGCTTTGATTTGACGCCGGTACAAGGGCAAAGTCCAGCAGATTGCGAGGATTTTTTGTTCGATCTAAGCGATGTTCGCTTTTACGAAATTGCTGCACCGACGGGATATGAGGCGGCTTGGGAAGTACACATCCGGCAACCGTTGGACCATCAAAACCCCAGCGAGGGTGCTTTTTGGCAACGTTTGTTCGTCTCCCACGTGGATCGCGGTCGTCCCACTGTCTTGGTCACGGAAGGGTACGATCGGGGTCGAAATTATCCGAGTGAATTGGCCACAGCCATTGGAGCAAATCAGGTCATTGTGGAGCACCGGTACTATGGAGCGAGCGTGCCAGACTCTATCGATTATCGCTATTTGAACATCAAACAAGCTGCTGCTGATTTACACCGCATTCGGACTGTATTGGGTGATTATTTTCATGGGCCTTGGGTGGCATCCGGGATCAGCAAGGGAGGTCAAACGACCATCTTTTACCGTTATTTCTATCCGGATGACGTATCGGCAAGTGTGCCTTATGTCGCGCCGGTCAATCTATCCTTGGAGGATGGGCGTATCTATGATTTCCTGAACGAAGTGGGTTCACGATCTTGCAGAAACCGCATCGAGGCCATTCAAAATCGCATTTTACAGGATTACGAGGAAAGCCTGCTGCGCTTGCGTTGGCATGCCAAAGGAGAAGGGCTTCGCTTCAATTACCTTACGGTGGAGGAAGCGTTTGAATACGCGGTGTTGGAATATCCTTTTTCATTTTGGCAATGGGGTTCCGATTGTGAGGATATCCCGAAAGCCAATGCGGAATTGGATGTCATCTTGGACCATTTTCTGGATGTAAGTGGATTGGGGTTTTTCTCGGACAGCGGGATGGAAGACTATGCTTCCCACTATTACCAATGCGCAGTGGAGTATGGCTATTATGGTTACGAATCTGCGCCTTTCAAGGAATTGCTCCGCGCTCTACCAACCGATTCCAACCCATCTGCAATCTTCACTCCTAACCACATGGATGTTCCTTACGACGGAGGGATTTTAGCCAAAACCGTGTACGATTGGATCCAAGCCAACGGCGATGAATTCATTTACATCAACGGAGCGCTCGACACGTGGAGTGCTACGGCGATGAAGGAGAATCCAGAACGGGATGCTTTGTATTTTTTCTTGGATGGCGAAAGCCATGGAACCGCTCGATTGCGCAACATGACGGCCGAACAGCGAAGTGAAGTCAAGGCGGCGCTGGAGCGCTGGTTGGAAGTGCCTGTAACGGGAGACTTATCCGAGTGATGCAGAGGCTGTGAAGTTCATTTTGCGCGCGGCCTCCCAAAGCACGATGCCACCGCAAACGCTCACATTCAGACTTTGCTTCACCCCAAATTGCGGGATTTCAAGGGTGACATCCGCAGATTGGGTCGTTTGAGCTTCGACACCTTTCACTTCGTTGCCGAATACAAAGGCCCACTTTTCACCCGGAAGGGGTTGCCAGTCCACCAAGGATGAACTGGTCTCTGTTTGCTCAATGGCGGCGATTTTGAATCCCGCCTCACGGAGAGCGAGAATGGCACTCGCCGCGTCCGGGAAGGCTTGCCAATCGACATGCTCAGATGCACCAAGTGCACTTTTTAAAATGTCGCGATGCGGCGGGTGTGCTGTGTAACCACACAGATCAATCCCGTGGATGCGTAAGGCGTCGCCTGTTCGAAAAAACGCGCCGACGTTCAACCCAGAGCGGATGTTCTCCAACACCACGCGCACGGGCAGTTTGTGTGCCAGGCGAAAGTCATCGGGAGTCAAGCGGTTATCTGATGGGTTCATGCGGTTGAGTTTCGTTGGTCCAACAATTCCTTGAGCGCGAAATACTCATCACGCAACCGGGCAGCTTCCATGAAATCCAAGGACTTTGCCGCTTCTTCCATGCGCTTTTTGGTGTCTTCGATTGATTTTGTCAATGCGGCATCGCCCATGGTGGCCCAAACAGGATCCGTGGGTGCGGGAGCTGGTTCTGCCACCATGTGGCGCGGTCGATCGTCAATTTGGCCGCTCTGCTCAAAAATCGTCTTCTTTTGTTTCCGGATTTGCGGGGGTGTGATGCCGTGCTCTGCATTGAACGCCTCCTGTTTTTCTCGGCGGCGTGTGGTTTCGGCAATGGTGCGCGCCATGGAATCGGTGATTTTATCGGCGTACATGATAACGCGGCCGTTCACGTTTCGCGCCGCCCTCCCCGCAGTTTGGGTGAGGGATCGATCGGAACGGAGGAAGCCCTCTTTATCCGCATCCATGATGGCCACCAACGAAACTTCGGGAATGTCCAGGCCTTCCCGCAGCAAATTGACCCCCACCAACACATCGAACACCCCATCGCGCAGCTCCCGAATGATTTCCACACGGTCCAATGTCTTTACATCCGAGTGGATGTAGCGCGCCGGAATGCTGAGCCGGTCGAGGTACTTGGTGAGTTCCTCCGCCATGCGCTTGGTCAAGGTCGTCACGAGGACGCGATCGCCTTGATCAATGGTCTTTCGAATTTCTCCGATGAGGTCATCCACTTGATGGGTGCAGGGTCGCACGTCGATGGGCGGGTCCAAAAGGCCGGTTGGACGGATGACTTGCTCCACGATGATGCCCTCCGATTGTTCCAATTCATAATCGGCCGGTGTTGCGGAGACGTAGATGACTTGGTTCGTGATGCCGTTGAATTCGTCGGCTTTCAATGGGCGATTGTCCAATGCGGAGGGCAGCCGAAACCCGTATTCCACCAGGGAAGTTTTTCGGGAGCGGTCACCTCCAAACATGGCCCCGATTTGTGGGACTGTGACGTGGCTTTCATCCACCACCAATAAAAAGTCGTCGGCAAAATAATCGAGCAGGCAAAAAGGGCGTTCCCCGGGCTGTCTTCGGTCAAAGTAGCGGCTGTAATTTTCGATGCCGTTGCAAAAGCCGATTTCTTTGATCATTTCCAAATCGTACAGCGTTCGTTCTTCAAGTCGCTTGGCTTCGAGGTATTTGGCTTGCTCCGCAAAGAAGGCCTTCTGCTTTTCCAGATCCTGCTGGATTTCCCATACGGCTTGATCGGTGGTTGATTTACTCGCGACAAACAAATTAGCTGGGTAAATCACAATGTCATCGAAGCTCAAAATGCGGGTTCCATGTTCAGGGTCAATGGTTTCCAACGCCTCAATTTCATCTCCCCAAAAGTGGACGCGTAGGGCATAATCTGCATACGCCAAGAACACGTCTACCGTATCGCCTTGGACCCGAAATGTCCCGCGTTTGAATTCAGCCCGTGTCCGGCTGTACAGACCGCTGACCAACGTGTGCAGAAAAGCATTGCGTCCCCACTTTTGGCCGACTTTCAATGGAATCACACTTTTGTGAAATTCCACGGGATTGCCAATACCGTAAATGCAGCTGATGGAAGCCACAACAATGACATCGCGCCGCCCGCTCAACAAGGCCGACGTCGTGCTCAATCGAAGCTTTTCAATCTCTTCATTGATGGCGAGGTCCTTTTCGATGTAGGTGTTCGTGGTGGGGATGTACGCTTCTGGTTGGTAATAGTCGTAATAGCTGACGAAATACTCAACGAGGTTGTTCGGAAAGAATTCCTTGAACTCACTGTATAACTGGGCGGCGAGGGTCTTGTTGTGACTGAGGACGAGGGTGGGGCGTTGCGTCTGAGCCACCACATTGGCTACGGTGAATGTCTTGCCAGAGCCCGTCACACCCAACAGCGTTTGATGCTGCGTGCCGTTGAGCACGCCTTCCACCAATTGCTCAATCGCCGCAGGCTGGTCACCGGCCGGTTGGTATTCGCTGCAGAGTTCGAATTTCATCGTTTGGTAAAGGTAGAGTGCGCAACAAAAAAGCCAGGCGATGGGCCTGGCTTTTCAATATGGGTCTTCGTGGTTTAATCTGCGACCACCTCAAATTTCACGGTAGCACTTACTTCTTTGTGCAACTTAACAGTTGCCTCGTAAGAACCCAGCTCTTTGATGCTGTCTTCCGAGATTTGAATGGTCTTTCGGTCGATTTCGTGCCCAGCTGCGGCAATGGCCTCAGCAATTTGGATGGAATTGACCGATCCGAAAATCTTGCCGCTTTCGCCGGCTTTGGCGCCGATCTTGAGAGACAATCCTTCGAGCTTCGATGCCATTGCCCGCGCTTCTTCTACAGCTTTCGCTGCTTTATGCGCTTGCTGCTTGATGACTTCAGCCACCACCTTTTTCGCAGAAGGCGTAGCCGCGACGGCCATGCCTTGTGGGATGAGGTAGTTGCGTGCATATCCGCTCTTTACAGTCACGATATCGTGCGTGCTGCCGAGGCGATCAACGTCTTGTTTGAGAATGATTTCCATGATCGTCGGGATTAACGGAGGTTATCAGCTACGTAAGGCATCAATGCCAAGTGGCGCGCTTTTTTCACTGCTTGAGCCACTTTACGTTGGTACTTCAAAGAAGTGCCAGTGAGACGGCGAGGCAACAGTTTGCCTTGTTCGTTGCAGAGCATCAACAAAAAGTCAGCATCCTTGTAATCGATGTACTTGATGCCTTTTTTCTTGAAGCGACAGTATTTCTCTGTCTGGGTGTCGATACTGATTGGATTCAGGTAACGTACGTTCTTGTCAGCCATGAGTGTGTCGTTTTAAGAATTAGGCCTCTTCGGTGGTTTCAGGAGTGGCAGCGGGTGCCTCCTTTGATTTGTTCCTGCGCGATTCAGCGTAGGCAACGTGGAATTTGTCCATCCGCGTCGAAAGGAATCGGATGATGCGTTCGTCCCGACGGAATTCAGTTTCGAAGGGCAGGATTACAGAAGGATCGGCCTCAAACTCCACCAGCTGGTAAAAACCAGTGCTTTTCTTCTGGATGGGATAAGCCAATTTCCGCAAGCCCCAAGACTCTTCATGCACAATGATGCCATTGTGTTCTTTGAGGAAAGCCTTGTACTTCTCTACTGTTTCCGCTACCTGGTCTGCAGATAGCACGGGAGTCATAATGAAAACAGTTTCGTAACGGTTCATGTAGAACTAGGTTTGATTAATGGGGGGCAAAAGTACATCGACTCCCGCTAAAAACCAAGCGATTCGCCGTGGGAAACGTGTTCATAAAGCGTTTGGTGTTCCGTTCGAATCCGTACGATATTCGCATGACCAATGGAAAGCACTGCTCAAACCGGCTACACTGTCTCTGCGCGCAAGTACCGCCCTCAGCACTGGGATGCGGTGGTAGGTCAGGATGGGATCACGCGAACCCTGAAGCAAGCCATTGAGCAAGAGCAGGTTGCCCAAGCGTATTTGTTCTGCGGTCCGCGGGGTGTGGGGAAGACGACATCTGCGCGAATTTTTGCCCGGGCGATCAATGGTTTTGAGGTTTCTGATACCTCAGATTATGCGTTCAATGTGTTTGAATTGGATGCGGCTTCCAACAATAAAGTGGAGGACATTCGATCCATTGTCGATCAAGTCCGTATTCCTCCTCAACAAGGCAAGTACAAGGTGTACATCATCGACGAGGTGCACATGCTATCCCAAGCCGCCTTCAACGCTTTTTTGAAGACCTTGGAAGAACCGCCACCGCATGCGGTATTCATTTTAGCTACGACGGAAAAACACAAGATTCTTCCGACCATTTTGTCTCGGTGCCAGATTTTTGATTTTCATCGCATTACGGTTCCGGACATGGTGACCCATTTGCAAGGTATCTGTGAAAAGGAAGGCATCCAAGCCGACGAATCAGCTCTGCACGTGGTTGCTGTGAAAGCGGACGGGGCGCTTCGTGATGCATTGAGCATTTTCGATCAATTGGTGGCATTTGCGGGCAAGAAATTGAACTATGCCACCGTCGCAGAACACCTGCACGTGCTGGATCAACAAACGTATTTCGACGTGGTCGATGCCGTTCGGGAAGGGGAGGTCGCACGGGCTTTGCTTATTCTTGATGGCATCATTGCACGGGGCTTTGATCCGCATCATTTCATCACGGGATTGGGTGCGCACCTGCGTAACTTGATGGTAAGCAAGGATGCCACCACGATTCAATTGATGGAAGTCACGGATGACGTGAAGGCTCAATTCGCACAGCAATCGGCTGCGGTTGATTTGCGTTTCTTGGTGCGTGCATTGGATCAGGTAAACCAAGCCGATGTCCAATACAAGTCCAGCAATCACCAACGGCTGCTTGTGGAATTGACGTTGATGCAAATCGCTTCGATGAACGAGGCCGAAAAAAAAAAGCCTGAGCTGATCAGCATTGTTCAGGACGCTTGGTCTGCCGAAGGCCGTGTACCGGATGCCAAAGTTGAGCCCCCAACGCAGGAAAAAATGGATGCTGCGGTTGCGGATGCTGAATCCGAGGTGCTTGCGGAAGTGGAGGTGATTGAAGCGCCTGCACCTCCAGGAAAGACCTCGGATCATGAACAGCCGGCGACTCCTGAAAAACCCGCACGCCGAGGAAAGGTGAGGCTGGCAGCTCCCGATACCTTGCTTGATAGTTTGGTCTCTGAGGCACCCCCTAAATTTGTATCCCCTTCGCGCGCAGAACCGGTTAGCCAAGAGAAATTGGAATCGGCATGGGCGGCATTTTTGGAGGCAACGAAATCCAA
>JBMSHA010000076.1:0-8024 GCA_049416245.1 Flavobacteriales bacterium
GAAAGAAGGAGATACCCTGTGGAACATTTCAAAAAGGTACCCGGGAACAACTCCAGATTGGATCGCAGAAGTCAACGAAATAGCAGATTATATTCGCATCGGACAAGTCCTGTGCATACCCCTCATCAAATGAAGACCTCGCCGCATCCCATCCAACGCACGTTGGTTTTTATGGGGGCACTTGGTTTGATTTTCACCCTATTACTTTCCCGGCCGCAGTTACCTGATCCGCTGGAATCCATGGTTCCACATTGGGCGTCAATCCATTCAGCTGAATCCGAGATGTCTCCCGAAAAGGCCGGGGCTATTCTTGAGGATTACAAAATGCAACCCGTCGCGGCAGATTCGATGAAGGCAGTGGAGGATACCGCATCGTCTAATCCACCCCATCGTGTTGCCCAGATCGCGAGTCCTGCGGCTTCTCAACCCATCACACCAACTTTGGGCGCGGTGAGCTACGACCGAGAAGCCATAGACCAATTTCTGCACAGCAACCTGCAACTGCACGGAAATCCAGCTGCCTTTGCAGATTTGGGTCACTTCTTTGCCTTACTCGATGCACCAGAAAGAACACCCGCTATTCACATTTTTCACTTTGGAGATTCTCAAATCGAAGGAGATCGAATGACCGGTGTGTTGAGGGATGCATGGCAAGACACTTGGGGCGGAGGTGGCCCTGGCCTGCTGTCCCCTGCCCTGTCCATCCCTTCGTTGGCTATGCGTCAACAATGGAGCAACGGATGGCAGCGACACGCATTGTACGGAAAAAAAGACTCGCTCATTGAGCACAGTCGGTATGGAATATTGGCCGCATTCGCTCGTCACAACCCCGATGACTCAGTTGATTCTACGGCGCGAATTAGATTGACCCCTCATCCAAAAGGATACCGAAGAAACCGACAGTTTAATGAACTTCATCTCCTGATGGGAGCGGTACCAAAGGGAGCTCGTCTCCATTACCGCTTGAATGATGCGGATGAATTCAGCATGGAATTGGTGTCGGACAGTTCATGCCTCCATGCCGTTGTTGCGTTGCCAGAACTCGACTCCATTCCATTCGAGTCATTGGACCTGTATTTTTCAGGAGCCGTGCCTGAAATGAATGGCATCGGGATGTGGAGCCATTCGGGCATCGTGGTTCACAACATTGCCATGCGCGGAAGTTCGGGGACGGTATTTCGCTCCGTGGACCGGTCCCAATTCCAACGGCAAATGAATGCATTTCGAACCGGTATGATCATCCTTCAATACGGGGGAAACGCTGTTCCGTACCTACAGGACAAAGCCGCGGCGGATCGGTATGGAAATTGGTTCGCCTCTCAAATCCGCTTGTTTCAGTCCATCAAACCCGATACGCCCATCATCGTGATTGGGCCTTCGGATATGGCAAGAAAGGTGGATACGCGCATGGAAACGTATCCTCAGCTGCCGCTGGTTCGGGACGCACTCCGAAGAGTGGCTATCGAACATGACGCATTGTATTGGGATGTATTTGAAGTGATGGGTGGAGCAGGCAGCATGGCAGCTTGGGTTCAATCAGAGCCCCCTCTGGCCAGTTCCGACCACATTCATTTCACCCCAAAGGGCGCACGTGAAATGGCCGAATTGTTTCGGAAATCCATCCAAGCGGAATGGGCCTTATGGCAGAATGACCAAGCCGAACAATCGTTGGTTCATGACCGATAATACCCGCCGCCGTTTTTGCTCATCGCTCTGTTTTTTGGCGATTTCCAGATGCTCCATAATCGCCCAATCCATGATCGTTCCAACGAACGAATCCTTTGCACATCTTTGGAACACCATGGATTCCGTTGAGCAAGGACAAAGCGCCGAACTATCCATTCTGTACATTGGAGGGTCGCATGTACAAGCAGGTTGGCTGGGGCACGGTCTTCGTCAAGCCATAGCGGATTGGATTCCACATGCGCGAACAGCTCGAGGCCTGATGTTGCCGTACCGCATGGCCCACACCAACACGCCCACCCATTTTCGGACTGAATTCGCGGGCGATTGGAAAGGAATTCGATGCACCGAATTAGCTTACCTGGCTGAGCAGCCCAACGCATCTTGTGGGACAGGCATAGTAGTTCAACCCCAAGGATCCGCTTGGTTTCAGCATGTTTCCTATGCTCCCGATTCTTCTCATCACCTGGCTTCTCAGTTGACCCTTTGGACCAACGCAACGCTCGAAGAGTGGAATTGGGAAGGCAGTGAACCCCTCACATCTTGTGAACCGTTACCCGAAAAAAGAGGATGGCGGTTGCATTTTGCCTCCCCTGCAGACACATTGGCGGTTTCCTTTGCGTCTTCCGCCTCCGAAATGCGCCAATCCGAGCCCTTGTGGTATGGAGGCGCTTCGAGCTCTTTGAAATCAAGCAACGCGAACTTTGTCGTTCACGATTGGCGACACAATGGACTCCGCATCCGCCATGCAGCAGGGGTAATGGGTTGGAGTGCGCTTGTGGATGATTTGAAGCCCGACCTGGTCTTCATTGGGATTGGCCTCAACGACGCCATGCGGGGATCGAACTTTGATCCGGCGGAATTTCAGGATTCCTACCTCTCCCTGCTGGATTCCTTGGGGGATTTGGCCATTGTATTGTTGGGAAACACACCGATTCAGGTCGAGCCTGAGCGCGCGCTCGGCAATTCAAGGGCCATCGACACCATCCTCCGGGACCTTGCCGAGCGTGAAGGATGTGGCTTTTTTAGCTTCACCGAAGCCTTAGGCGGTTCAACAGCTTGGGCAGCCTGTCAATCCAATGGATGGTTAAAATCGGATGGAATTCACTTCACCGAATCCGGCTACGTGGCTCTGAGTTCAATCCTTTTTAAAGCTTGGCAATCCGAATTTCAAGCTCGCAGGCCATGATATCCGATGCCCTCCATTTAATATCTAGCGAACCGTTCACATTTCTCCATGTGAGCTTTTGGTTGTTTTTCGTCTTCGTAATGATAGGAATGACAGGGCTGGAGAAGCGAATCCAAAGGCGCAATGCGTTTCTGTTTTTCGTGAGCCTCATCTTTTATTGGAAAACCAGCGGATGGTTCGTGTTGATTTTGGCATTCTCGACCGTGTCGGATTGGTGGCTAGGCCATCGCATTGCTGGCTCTTCCGGCATCCAGCGTCGGAGTTGGCTCGCATTGAGCATCACGGCCAATTTATCCTTGTTGCTTTTCTTCAAGTATGCATATTTCATTGCAGACTCCATCCAACCCTGGCTCGGTTCGCATTGGTCACAGCCTCATGCTCAACTGGGACAATGGGCGAATGCACACCTAGGCACGAGTTTCCGCGTCGACCAAATCTTGCTGCCGGTCGGCATTTCATTCTATACGTTTCAAACCATGTCCTATGCAATCGATGTCTATCGCAAAGACGTTGAAGCGGTGAAAAGTGTTTTGGACTTTGGTTTTTTCGTCAGTTTCTTTCCTCAACTCGTTGCTGGTCCGATTGTCCGAGCGAAAGAATTCATCCCCCAACTGCATAGGCCTTATGGCTTGACAAAATTCCAATTTGGCATGGGGCTATTTTGGATTCTCAATGGACTTTTGAAGAAGGTTTGGCTTGCGGATTATCTGGCTGTAAACCTGGTTGACCGCGTATTCAGTCAGCCCAGCAGCTACAGTGGTTTTGAAAACTTACTCGCGTTGTACGCTTACAGCCTCCAAGTCTATGCAGATTTTAGCGGGTACACCGACATGGCAATTGGGATTGCCTTGATCATGGGATTCAGCTTGCCCACGAATTTTCGTTCTCCCTACAAAGCCCGCAATGTGGGCGAGTTTTGGAAGCGTTGGCACATCAGCCTGTCAAGTTGGCTAAAGGACTATTTATACATTCCCATGGGAGGTAACCGCGGTGCTTCGCGATTTACGCTGGTCAGTGCTATGTTTCTCTCACTGTTTGTCCTGCTCCTGTTGCCGAATCACGGGTATCGGTTGATTTTCGGAGGCGGCTTGCTGCTTGTGGGTGCGATCGCATCAGCTTTTCCAGCCGCAAGACGCAGGATCAGCACGAATATCAACCTCATGATGACCATGTTACTCGGTGGTCTTTGGCACGGCGCTAGTTGGAACTTTCTGCTTTGGGGCGGTCTGAACGGATTGGGCTTGGTCGTTTATAAAGGATGGCGGCGAATTAGCCCATGGGAAGGTGACGATGCGAAATGGAAGCGGCTCGTAGGCATCTTCCTCACCTTTCATTTCATCGCCGCAACACGCATTTGGTTTCGGTCAGGCAGTCATGTAGACTGGGAAGATTTGGATACCCCTCACAACATTTGGTCGGAATGGTTTACCGCCAACGAAATGATTGAACGATTGATGTATGGATTTTCAGGCAGTCCCATCACGGAGCTGATCATGGGATACCGTGAAATCCTCGCGCTCATGTTGGCCGGCATGGGAATCCACATGCTGCCGGAATCTTGGAAGGAGCGGTATCGAAACGCGTTCGCGAATGCCCCGATGCATACGCAATTAGGCATTACGTGTTGCGTAATTTTGACTGCTTATGCCGGGTTAAGTTCGGGTATGCAGCCGTTTATCTATTTTCAATTTTGACCAACCCTCAATCCAATGCCTCCACTTGCTGGTAGGCACTGCAG
Source organism: Flavobacteriales bacterium (assembly GCA_049416245.1). Lineage (GTDB taxonomy): Bacteria > Bacteroidota > Bacteroidia > Flavobacteriales_D > Sanyastnellaceae > UA16. Next base: position 4,611 of record JBMSHA010000076.1, read on the forward strand.
GATTTTTGCGTGGTACACGAGGTTGCGAAAACTGCAACCGTGAGCATGCCTAAGACAACGATGATCATTTGTTGCAGGCGTGCATGGTCGATAGCTGTCGTATTCATTTCTGAAGGATTTACTTTTGCACGGTTGGTTTTATTCGAGAGCATCATCGGATCATTCGGTGGTTTCAAAACGCAAGGGCCGTAAACTTAGTATATCTTTTTCAATCATGAGCACAAACAACCGATCATTGCCCTTAGCTGTCCTATTCGGAAGCATGGTTTCACTGCAACTTGTATTCTTGACTGAGGTGTATTTGGACCTGTCGTTGGCCGGCATATTTGAAGCATACCGTGGCGGCTGGCTCCTCGCACAATTTGTTGGGACATTGGTGCTTTTTGTGGACATGGTGATCCGTTACGACGAAATCAACCCACGCCATCGCCCGTGGCACGTAATCGGTGTTGCGTTTTGCGCCATGGGTTGGTGTTTTCAATTCTTCGTCCATTACCTCGACAGCGCCCTGATGTCGTGAAAACGCGAGTCTTCAATCATCCAAATGGTACTGATAATCCGAATCATCTAAGCGTGATGGCAATGCCCGAAAGAGTTCAAAGCGCTGTTGAATGTATCGAATGAATTCATATTGGGTCCACTGTTGGAGCAAGTCATCTCCTGGATCACTGAACGCAATGAACGCATCAAAATCGCTCGGTTCAAGTTGAATGATTTCGTAATTCACGTACTTCACGAACAACTCCCGCAACAATTCGTGGCGGCGATCTCGATTTTCCAATTGAGCAACCAACCGTTTGCTTCGCTCCTCTCGACTGAGCATTTGATATAAGAACGTTATTGGACTGCTCAAGGCGTCAACGTCCGTCAATCGAAAATCCTCCTCGTCGTATCCCAACGATTCGATATCTCGCAATATCTCGCGCAGTTCCCTCGGAGCGACCACCTCGGCGATCCCCACTTCCACTTGCAAACGCCTCAACCGAATTTCCCATTCATACTGCAACCCGCGTTGTGGTGCGATGCGCTCGAGCGTATGAAACCCGATGGCTCCAAAGGCTATGGTATCCCCAGGACACACCGCCAATAAAAACTCTCCCCGGTGATCCACAAATTGTCCTCCCCCCAGCTGACCTCGATTGACCACCATCGCCGCGGGAACCAGGTGGCCCGACTCATCCACCACCTTGCCCGTCAAAAACATCAATGAATCGCAGCGAGCGCCTTGAGCCTGCGCCAGACCCGTGACGCCGCAGCAAATCAACAGGTAAAAAATCACACACTGCGTTCGTAAAAAAGTCGGACTCACGCGTGCAAGATAGCCCCGACTGAGGATTAACTTCGACACATGGCATCTCCCGATTCCAACAAAAAAAGTCAAATCACTCCGGGTGACCGGGCGCGCTTGGACGCTTTGATCCGCATCCGAACTGCTCAGTCTGCAGATGTTTCTGCCGAGCATTGGGCCGAACGGATTCATCACGGTGAACGGGATGCACTCAGCCAAGCCATCACATTAGCGGAAAGCCAAAAAATCGAAGACCTCCAATTTCTGGATCAGGTTTTATTGGCCCTTCGTGAAAAATTTACAAAAAAAGAAAGCCAGCGCATTGGAATCACGGGCGTTCCCGGAGTGGGCAAAAGCACGTTCATTGAGCAGCTCGGCAACGCAATTATCCGCGAAAATCATCGACTCGCGGTCCTAGCCATTGATCCCTCCAGCGGTCGTTCCGGAGGCAGCATTCTAGGTGATAAAACCCGAATGGAAACGCTTTCACGCGCACCGAATGCTTTCGTTCGTCCGAGCCCCACCGCCGATACCTTGGGTGGCGTCACGCGCGGAACATTTGAGGCCATTGAACTCTGCGAGGCAGCAGGATTCGATCGCATCATCGTTGAAACCGTTGGCGTGGGACAATCCGAGACGGCTGTGCGCGACCTCACGGATGTGTTCATACTGCTGATGCTCCCTGGAGGCGGAGACGAGCTTCAAGGAATCAAGCGAGGAATCATGGAAATGGCTGACCTGCTACTGGTTAATAAATGCGACAGTGGCCGCGAACCGTTGGCTCAGGAAACTGCCATGCAGTACCGGAAGGCGCTTCATTTGTTTCCTCCGAATATCGGTGGCCACGATGTGCACGTCCAAACAGTCAGTGCTTTGAACAATGACGGCATCAACTCGGTGATGAACCACATCCAAGAATTGGTCGAAATGTGGCAAGCCAACGGATGGTTAAATCGTCAGCGTTCCGAACAGCGCATGCGACAATTCGAAAATCAGATTCGAAGGCTATCGCTATTGAAAGACAGGAGCTCTGCACAAGCGACAGAAACTTGGAATGCATTGGTTCATCAGGTGACGGAAGGCACTTTGACACCGCTGAATGCTGCGCATCTTTGGCACGCCCGTAGGCAAAAAAATACCGGGCCATGACGAATGCCTTCATCATGATTTTGACGACTGCGCTATTGGGCATTACGAGCTCATGGCAATTTGTTGGTAAACGAGCGATTGGCTCCACATCGAGCAACTCCTTGGTCGCAAGAAAAGCAAGTATTTCAAAATCAGATTTAACAATCGGTTTATCCTGTCTCGCTGTTGTTGCGGTCACCTTTTCCAATTTTTCATGGAGCCTCGTGACCTGGGCACTAGCCAATTCAGGGATCATCCTCATTTCATGGAAGGAATGGAATATGACTCCAAATCTGCACGCAGAATCGCCAAAGGCGGTCCAAAACCGCTTGACACAATTGCGGCAGCAATTGGACAAATTGCGCGAAAAGGAGCAGCTCGATGGCGTCCTCAACAAAACCGCAACATCCCATCATGCCATATCACTATTCAGCGAGCGATTCGAATTGATCTTGATGACCATTGAGAATCATCTTTTGGTTGGTGATCATGAACAAGCGGAACAAATCATCACGTCTTTTGCCCGCCATCTGCGTCAGATTCTCTATGAAGGCCACACACCATTTCTGCCTTTGACAGATAGTATTGAACATGTGCAAACGCAGTTGACCTTGATGGAAAAATTAACGGGTGCACGATTTTGTTGCGATATCGACGATGGGATGTTGGATGATGCCACCCGATCTCGATATACCCAACCTTTGCAAATTAGCACCTGGGTTCAAGAAGCATTGTGGCCTTATTTCAGCTTAGCCGAAAGAAGTTTGGAGCCGGTGGGAAATTCCATTGTTTCGTTTGACCTGGAGGGCAACCAATTGGTGGTTTCGTTCGCTCCTCCTCAATCCATGTACCTGCCTGAAGAACCGGCCAAAAAGTACGTTCGCAAATCATTCCGAATCCTCGGCTGCGCCCACGGGATGAAGCAAAGCATCCCATCGTCGGCGCTTATCGCTGCTGGTTGATCGATGCTTGCAGGGCATCCACAAGGTAATGCTCTT
>JBMSHA010000077.1:0-7972 GCA_049416245.1 Flavobacteriales bacterium
AATCTGCATTCCCTGGTGGAACAAGAGCGATATGGAGGTGCCTCTCACTGACAAGCTGCATAAATCCAAATCGCGCGGATCGCGCACCCACAGCACATCGATTGCTGAGTTTTTCAGGTGCTGCCGCAGTTTCAACGCCGCAAAAATCGGGAAGTGGCGACGTTGCCTTCGAATGTGCTGGATGGTCAGGGCAGATTGCTCTGCGGCTCTTGTAATCGGAGCATGAGGAATCGTAAATAGACAAACTTCATGTCCCGCTTCTTGCATCCATTGAGCGTAGCGTATCAAGTTGCGTTCCAATCCGCCCCAACCCGTTGAACTTGATAAAAACGCCAATTTCATCGGCGGTCTGGTCGAACCGTTATTTCACTAAATACACCCTTGCCTCGTGCCTCAACCGCCATGGCGATGGCTTCCGCAATGAATTCCGGTCGCATCCCTTCTTGAAACTGAGGACGATAAGATTCCCGCAACTCATCGTTTTGGGTCTGGTCAATGAATGCCGTATCCACTGCGCCAGGATTGACGGTGGTGACAGCCAATTCATTCCGGTATTCGAGCCGCAGCGATTCGGAAATGGCCAAGACGGCGTGCTTGGTCGCGCAATACACGCCACTATTTGGAAACACGTTGCGTGCAGCGATGGATCCAATTTGAATCACGTGGCCCCGATTCTCAACCAACGAGGGAAGTGCGGCATGCAGGGTGTTCAACACCCCGGTGATGTTGATGTCGACCATGGTATGCCAATCCTCAAGCCGGGCATCTTGCAGGGGCGAAAAGATGCCAAGTCCCGCATTCGGAATGCAGACATCGATTCCACCCCACAATGCTTTCATTTCACTGACGCCTGCTTGGATGTCCTCCGGAACGCGAACATCGGCCTGTTTCCAGGCTAATTGGCCGGCGGGAAACTGCGATTTGATGGTTTCCATTGGCTCGGCTTTGCGCGCCAACAAATAAATGCGATGCCCCCTTTCGGCGAGGAGTTTGGCTGTCGCGGCCCCAATTCCACTGGAGCCGCCGGTAATAAGTATGCGTAAAGATTTCACAGCGCGAAAATACACCAACCCACCCAGCTCAATACGATGCGCCTGGCTTGGACTGTGCCCAACCAATGACACGGTCGTACCCTTCAAAATCCCAGTAGTACACGATGCACTGGTAGGGCGTGTCTGCTAATGCATGCGATCCCTCAATCGGCTCCACATCGGATGGTGCGTCTAAGAGCGTGGTCGCATCATTTCTTCCCCGGTCATTGGCTGGCCGCACGCGGTACTCGTAATTGTAATAACCTTGTTTCAAGAACAGTTCGGCCTCATAAAAGCCGGATTCAGCATTCCAAATCATGCGGTGACTTTCCGGATACGACCAATTTGAGATTTCTCCATAGATGTAGAGATCCTCGTGCAACCGTTCCTCGAAAGTTTTTAGTCGAAAATGCGCCCAAACATAGTCGCTACCCGTGGCATCATCCTGCAGTTCGTTGGCAATGACGAAATGACCATCCAAGTCTTGTTGCACCTTGAGAAATGCAAAGGGGCGGGGTTCGTCAACTTCCAAATAGGCGTGCCAATGCGCCCCTTCGTCGACGATTTTTTCCAGTCCCATCGATGCAAAACGCAAGCTCTTCAAGTCCGTGAATCGCCAAGTATTTCCGCCTTTAAAGCATTGGTCTCCTGTGGGGTTGTAGGTAATTTCCTCGCCCATGACAAATTGGGGCTCTAACCCCAATTGGGCGGTTTCCCAACGACCATTCTGAAGGAGTACGGTTTGCAACGCATCGTACGCATCGGCAATCGGGTAGCGATCTTGGCTGTGCATCAAAGCCAAATCAACCTCTTGGTGGGTTCGTTGGTTGCGGATGACTGAAGAGGGCTTCACTGCCATTTCGATGTCGATGAGGGATTCGTAGACCACAAAACGCATTTGAATCAGGACACGCTCCGGATTTGCCGGATTGTACACTTCCAGCAGGTAATTGCCGCTTTTCGAAAATTGCATCATTTCATTCGGAAACGTTGCGGCGAAATGGGTGTAAGGCGTTTTGGTATTGAAGCTTGACTCAATGGTTGGGAACGATTGCGTTGGAAATCCCACAATGTAATCGGAAGGCTCAAGGTCAGGCGAAGCATACCAATCAAATGTGCAGTGGCGCACGCGGTATTCCAATGAACGGAAGGTTGGGTCGAAATCATCGAAACTCAATTTCAATTGACCTCCTTTCAAAGCGATCATGGGATGAGCCGCTTGAATTCCTACAGGATGCAATTGAACGGTGTGGATGGTGGCGGAGACATGTGAGATGGGAAATGGAATGTCAACTCCTTGGACTTGTGCCATCACAGAAGTCCCAATGGTCATGCAAACAAGGGTTAAAAAAGTGCGTGTTGTGGACCTGATGATGAGATTTCCTGAAGTTGCTGTGAAGGGATTGGTCATGAATCAAGAATTTTGAGAAAAGGCGTGCGTGCAATGCCACCGAGTCCTACCTTTGCGCCCCGAAAAGTAAACCTTCGCGAGCTGATGTCCCGCACGATACGGATTAAAAAAGGAGCTGACATTCGATTGAAAGGTCGACCTTCCTCAAAAGTGGAAGCTGCTCCAACGACGGCAACATATGCCGTGCTGCCCCCCAATTATCAAGGAATTGTTCCGAAACTTGAGGTGAAAGAAGGCGCTGCAGTCGATGCAGGGTCTGTTCTTTTTCACAGCAAGGAGCACCCTGAAGTCAAATTTTTGAGCCCAGTCAGCGGCACGGTCAAAGAAATCCGTCGCGGTGAAAAGCGAAAGATTTTGGCTGTTGTGGTTGAAGCCGATGGCAAAGGTGCGTCCAGGTCTTTTGAAAAGGTCGCTCCAGGATCATTGAATGCTGAAGCTGCTTTACAGGCCATTCAAGAACGGGGATTTTTCGGATTCATCGATCAACGCCCGTTTGCGACGGTTGCAAATCCAGACGTGGCTCCTCGCAGCATTTTCGTGAGCGGATTTGACAGCGCTCCATTGGCTGCGGACATGGAAGTCGTATTGGCAGGGCGAAAAGAAGCATTCCAGGCAGGCATTGAAGCGCTTCAAGCGGTCATCAACGGCAAGCCAGTCAATCTTGGAATCAAACGAGGCCAAACGTGCTACGAAGGGTTGAAAGGGTTGGAGGTGAGCGAATTCGAAGGGCCTCACCCAGCGGGGAATGTGGGGGTTCAAATCCACCACACGGCGCCATTGAATAAAGGCGAAACGATTTGGACCATGCACCCAGAAGACGTGGCCAACCTCGGAGCAACGCTGACGACAGGCCAATACCATGCATCGCGCACCATAGCGGTAGGCGGTTCTGAATGCGCCGACCCCAAGCACCTGACCACAACTTTAGGGTGTGAAATTCAATCAGTGACGGGAAAGGTTGGAGAGGATGTTCGCATCGTATCGGGCAATCCGCTCACGGGCGACCGAACAGCAGCAGAAGGTTACTTGGGTGGCAAGCATCATCAAGTGAGCCTGTTGCCAGAAGGAAACAAGCCCAAGTTTTTATTGGCCGATGGTTGGCTCGGTATGGGTTTTGACAAATTCAGCCTATCGAAGAGCTATCCGACGTGGTTGTTGCCTAAATCGAAGGAATTCGTGATGGATACATGCAACAACGGTGAAGAGCGCGCATTTGTGGTCACCGGTCAATATGAGCCGGTGTTCCCATTCGATATCTACCCTGTGCAATTGCTCAAGAGCATCCTTGCCAACGATATCGACGCGATGGAAAAGTTGGGCATTTACGAAGTGGCTCCTGAGGATTTTGCACTGTGCGAATACGCGTGCACTTCCAAAATCGCCGTTCAGTCCATTGTTCGGGATGGGTTAGATCGTTTAAAGCAAGAATTGGGTTAAGATGAAAGCAGTACACAAACTTTTAGATTCTGTACGTCCTCATTTTGAAGAGGGTGGAAAATTGAGCAAGTTTTGGGTGGTGTATGACTCACTCGAAACGTTTGCCTTTACCCCAGGACATGCCACAAAGAACGGTGTGCACATCCGCGACGGGGTGGACTTGAAGCGTACCATGTTCATGGTCATTTTGGCATTGATTCCGGCATTGCTTTTCGGAACATGGAACCAAGGACATCAATACTTGCTCTCTATCGGTGAGATCACGGCCAACAGCGAATTGACCGCCATGTTCTGGGATAAAATGTTCATTGGCGCCGTTAAAGTGCTTCCCCTGGTTGTGGTGAGTTATGGCGTAGGCCTGGGCATTGAATTTCTCTTCGCGGGGATGCGGGGACACAGCATCAATGAAGGTTACTTGGTATCGGGTATGCTGATTCCCTTGATCATGCCGGTCGATGTGCCGCTGTGGATGGTTGCGCTTGCTGTGGCATTCGCTGTAATCATTGCAAAGGAGGTGTTTGGCGGAACGGGCATGAACATTTTGAATGTTGCCTTGACGGCTCGAGCGTTTTTGTTCTTCGCTTACCCGAAGCAATTATCCGGTGAGATTTGGATTCACAACATTAAGGAAACGGCGGCAGCAGGACCATTGGTGGATGGATATACAGGTGCCACTGCACTGGGCCATTTGGCTTCGACCGTGGGCAAGGGAATGGACGAGCCGGCAGTAACCGGTGTCATGTCCATGTTTGATGCGAACGGAATTTTCAGTCTCTCCAATTCCTTCATGGGTTTAATTCCAGGCTCAATTGGTGAGACGTCGGCATTGGCGATTTTGATTGGAGCCGTTTTGTTGATTTGGACGGGCATCGGAAGCTGGAAAGTCATGTCTTCGTTCTTGGCGGGTGGCTTAGTAATGGGGCTTTTGTTCAATCAAATGGGCTTGAACGCTTACATGACCATTCCCGCCATCCATCAGGTGGTGATGGGAGGTTTCATGTTCGGTATGGTCTTCATGGCCACCGACCCCGTGAGCGCAGCACAAACCGAGCGCGGAAAGTGGATTTATGGATTCTTCGGCGGTTTCTTGAGCATCATGATTCGCGTATTCAATCCTGCATACCCAGAAGGTGTGATGATGGCGATTTTGTTCATGAATGTCATGGCACCCTTAATCGATCACTACGTTATTCAGGCCAACATCGGTAAACGCGAGAAGCGCGCATTGGCGGCCCAAGGTGCAACAGCATAACCCCAGCGACATGGCGATAGATAAAAACAGCACAGGTTACACGTTTCTCTTTTCCATCATCATGGTGGTGGTCGTAGGAACAGCGTTGGCTTTCACGGCATTGTCCTTGAAAGACCGGCAAGACGCCAACGCGGCGGATAAGAAAATGATCGACATCCTTGGCGCCATCGGCGTACCGGCGAACCGCTCGAATGCTAGCGAATTGTTTGCGGAATATGTTGTTGAGCGGGTTGCGATTGATTTGAATGGCCAGCAAGTGGCGGCGACCTCGGATGCCGTCAATCCGAAGGACAAAGAGGATCCATTCAGCATTGACGTGAAGAAGGACTATCGTGCATCGGTCAAATCAGCGGTGAAGGCTGCGGATGGCGATGAGCAAGCCTTGAGCGCTGCATTGGCAGACAAGAATCTCAAATTTCCCTTGTTCCGTTGTGTGAATGACGGCCAAACCTTGTACGTCATTCCCGTTGTGGGTTCCGGACTGTGGGGGCCGATTTGGGGTTACGTCGCACTCGAGGACGATATGACGACGATCTACGGGGCGAATTTTGATCATAAAACCGAGACGCCCGGTCTCGGTGCCGAAATCAAAGAATCCTTCTTCACGGTCAAATTCAAGGGGAAGCAACTCAATACCGAAAACGCGACTTTGTTTAGTGTGTTGAAGGGTGGAGCACCAACGGATGAATACAGCGTGGATGGCATCACCGGTGGAACCATTACTTCGAAAGGGGTGGATGAGATGATTAACCGCACCTTGAAGGTGTACCTCCGTTATTTTGAATCTGAAACACGAGCGCAGCGATGAGTACCGAAACTGCAGCCGCAACGGCCAAAAAAGAGTCGTTGTTTTCTAAAAAGAATCGGAAATTATTGTCCGATCCATTGGACGATTCGAATCCCATCACCGTTCAGGTTTTGGGAATCTGTTCGGCCCTGGCGATTACCGTTCAGTTGCAACAGGCGGTGATCATGAGTTTGTCGGTGTTGTTCGTGATGATCGGCGGGAATGTGATTATTTCGTTGCTGCGCAACATGATTCCGGATCGAATTCGAATCATCGTACAATTGGTGGTCGTGGCTTCTTTGGTGATCATCGTCGACCAAGTTTTGAAAGCTTTTCAGCCGGACATTTCGGAGAAATTGTCCGTTTTCGTGGGCTTGATCATCACCAACTGCATCATCATGGGACGTTTGGAGGCATTCGCCTTGGGAAACAAGCCGGGACCGTCTTTCTTGGACGCGATTGGAAACGCAATGGGGTATGCTTGGATATTGCTCGCCGTATCCGTTGTACGCGAAGTTTTTGGAAGTGGTGCCATTTCGCTCCCCGGCATGGGCCAAGTGAAGTTTTTGCCTGCCGAGTGGTTCATGAGCGAAGGTGGATTTTATGAGAATAACAATTTGATGATTCTGCCTCCGATGGCCTTGATTACCGTAGGCATCATCATTTGGATTCAGCGCACGCGCAACACTGCATTAATCGAAGAGAACTAATGGAATACCTCAGCATATTTGTCAAGGGCATCTTCATTGAAAATATGATTTTTGCCTACTTCTTGGGGATGTGTTCGTACCTCGCGGTATCGAAGACGGTCAAGACGGCCAACGGACTGGGTCTGGCGGTAATTTTCGTTTTGGGTATTACCGTTCCCATCAATTACCTGCTCGAAAACTATGTTCTCAAAGAGGGGGCATTGGCTTGGATTGATCCAGATTTTGCGTCTGTCGATTTGAGTTTCTTGAGCTTCATCATGTTCATCGCGGTCATTGCGTCAATGGTGCAGCTCGTGGAAATGATCGTCGAGAAATTCGCTCCGGCGCTGTACGGTGCTTTGGGTATCTTTTTGCCATTGATTGCGGTGAACTGTTCCATTCTGGGGGGTGCGTTGTTTATGCAAGACCGTCAATATCCGAGCATTGGCGAAGCAACCGTTTTCGGCTTGGGTTCTGGAGTGGGCTGGTGGTTGGCCATTGTAGCCATTGCTGCCATTCGAGAAAAGATCCGATACTCACACGTGCCGGCGCCTCTTAAAGGACTGGGCATTACGTTCATCATCACGGGACTCATGGGCATTGCGTTCATGAGTTTTATGGGAATTGAAATTTGATAGCGATGACAACGACCATTGTATTGACCATAGTTTTCTTTCTGACCGTCATTCTTTTGTTGGTTGGATTGCTTTTGTTCGCAAAGGCGAAATTGTCTCCAAGCGGTAAGCTGAAAATCGTCATCAATGGCGAGCAAACCTTGGAAGTTGATGGCGGTAGCACATTGCTTACTACGCTAGGCAACAACGGCGTCTTCTTGCCATCAGCCTGCGGCGGTGGAGGAACCTGTGTTCAATGCCGATGCCAGGTTTCTGCAGGTGGAGGCTCGATCTTGCCAACAGAGGAACCTCATTTTTCCCGCAAGGAAATTGCTGATAATTGGCGGCTTGGATGCCAAGTGAAGGTGAAAGAGGATATGGAAATCCAAGTTCCGGAAGAAGTCTTCGGCATCAAGAAGTGGGAGTGTGAAGTGGTTTCCAATTACAACGTCGCTTCTTTCATCAAGGAGTTCGTTGTTCGCTTGCCAGATGGTGAATCGTTGGAGTTCGAGGCCGGTGGCTACATTCAAGTCGATGTACCAGAAGTGGTGGTCGATTTCAAGGACATCGATATCACCGCTCACCCAGAGCATCACAAGGATCCAAAAACGTTCCAAAGCGAGTGGGATAAATTTGGTCTGTGGGATTTGAAAATGACCAACGACGAGCCCATTGTTCGCGCTTATTCAATGGCCAATCACCCCGCAGAAGGTAACATTGTAATGCTCAACATTCGTATTGCAACGCCGCC
>JBMSHA010000078.1:0-7962 GCA_049416245.1 Flavobacteriales bacterium
CTTCGATGGTCGCGCCCTGAGCATAGAGGCCATAAGCCGACATGTTGTGTAAGACGGTATTTCGCACGGTCAAAGCGGGATTTGTAGCTGTTCCGGTTGTATCTACTTGCAGTCCAATCGTCCCATTTTTCAGAATGGCGTAATCCATGGTACAGCCGATTCCCCCGTATACCCAAACCCCACCACGTTGAGCTGTCACCTCCTCAATTCCATAATCCGTCTCAAATTCAAAGCTCAACTCAATGCCCCATTGTCCAGGCACATCCTCATATCCTTCATCCAAACGATCCCCCTGAAATACCACTTCATCCCCAAGCGTTCCATTGACATGCAACGTGGATTGATACACCAACAACCCACCTCCGTCATGCACATGAATCTGAGTTCCTGGGTCGATAGTCAATTGGCACCCTGGCTCCACCTCCACAATGCCATAAATCACGTGTGGTAAATCGTCACTCCAAACTTCATCGCAAGAAGGCAGCGGCGTTATCTGTTGAAGACCACCGTGAAAATGAGCATTCTGCCCCCAAGCGGTAAGATGGACACGTTGCTCCTGTCCATTGGCGTTGAATCGGATACCATCTTCAATGACAAAAGGCAACGTTGCATCGCTGGGATCTACGGTGACCTCAATGAAAATCCACATGCTATCTTCTGCGAGCAAAGGCCAATCTTCGACTCGCGGCCCCACTTGCCCATCAATGTTCACGCGAAATGGCGAATCCGAACCGCCCTCGAGTTCAATCACGTCGATTCGAAGGGACTCGCGGTTTGGATTGAATACTTTCAGCGGAAGGGTTACGGACCCCACTGTGGTGAAAACCGTATCAAAGAATACCGTATCCGCGGAAAAGTCCAATTCCAATTCCGGATTATCGGAAAAACTCACCCGTGCGCATTGAGAAAAAAGTGTCAAACCAAGCAACAAGGCTCCCCAAATGAAGCCGGGTAAAAATCTTATCGTTCCTTGACTTTGCTGCATGATTCACAAAGATGCTGCATATTCGTCGGATGAACGCGAATCAAAGGGAATTCATTGCACACCTGAGACAAGTTGACCCCATCCTCCATAAGGTCGTCTTGCATCATGGTGAAATTACCTTGCCCGATGCTCAAGATCCGTTCACGGCCTTGTGCCGTGCCATCATCGGTCAACAATTGAGTACCCGTGCAGCAGCGACCATTTTTCAGCGTTTCCATGAATGGTCGTTAACAGAATTACCCAGCTTACGTGATCTGCCGAGTCTCATTCAGAGAGCTGACGACAACACCCTGCGAAGTTTGGGAGTCAGTCCGCAAAAAATTTCCTACCTGCGTGCCTTAAGCCAAGCTTGGATTGCAAATCCTGAGTTGTACACGCATTTAGATGAAAATTCGAATGAAGAAATTCTTCGCATTTTATGCGCCATCAAGGGTATCGGTGAATGGACAGCGCAAATGTTCCTCATTTTCACCTTGCAACGGCCGGATGTTTTCGCCCCCGGAGATTTAGGCATCAAAAAAGCCATGGGCAAGCTTTACGGCATTCCCATGGCTTCTTCAATCAATGTGTTCACAGACCAAGCTGAAATTTGGTCACCCTATCGTTCCCTCGCTTGCTTGCATTTGTGGCGATCGCTAGACACGCCTTAAGCGCGGGAGATTAGCCCAAATAGCTTTTCAAAATTCGGCTGCGGCTCGTGTGCTTTAAGCGGCGAATGGCTTTCTCCTTGATTTGGCGAACGCGTTCCCTCGTCAAATCAAATCGCTCACCTATCTCCTCGAGTGTCATGGGATGCTCTCCGTTCAATCCGAAGTATAGTCGGATGACATCACCTTCCCGTGGGGTCAAGGTTCGCAACGAACGCTCGATTTCCTTGCGCAATGATTCCGTCATCAAATCCGTATCCGGAGATGGGGTGTCTCCGGTGCGCATGACGTCGTACATATTACTTGAGGACTCATCACCATCCTTCAACGGCGCGTCCATGGAAACGTGACGACCCGCATTCTTCATGCTTTGCTTGACTTCATCTAACGTCATGTCCAAAGTCTCTGCCAATTCCGCGGCAGTAGGAGGTCGCTCGAATTCTTGTTCAAGACGCGCAAACGCCTTGTTGATCTTGTTGATGGAGCCAATTTTATTCAACGGGAGTCGAACAATTCGGCTTTGTTCTGCCAAAGCCTGCAGGATGCTTTGGCGGATCCACCAGACAGCATATGAGATGAACTTGAAGCCGCGGGTTTCATCAAAACGCTGCGCCGCTTTGATCAAGCCGAGGTTACCTTCGTTGATCAAATCCGGCAATGAAAGCCCCTGGTTTTGGTACTGTTTTGACACCGAAACCACAAATCGCAGGTTTGCCTTCGTGAGCTTTTCTAAGGCCACTTGGTCTCCCTTTTTAATCCGTCGCGCCAACTCCACCTCCTCTTCCGCTGTGATCAAATCGACCCGGCCAATCTCCTGCAAATATTTGTCAAGGGATGCCGTTTCACGATTGGTGACCTGCTTGGTGATTTTGAGCTGCCTCATGGATAGAATTGCTTTTTTGTCGTTTAATGTAAATCTCTAAAATGCCGCAATTGTTGCATCAACGGTGTTAATCGTTGTTGCTGTCTTCACGTCTTGGACCTCGATCTCGGTTGCGGTCTCCACGTCCGCGACCGCGATCTCCGCGATCTCCACGATCTCCGCGGGTACGCTCAGGACGCTCAACGTATCCTTCCGGTTTTGGCAACAAGACTTTGCGACTCAATTTGATCTTGCCTGTCTTTTCATCTCGGCCCACCACTTTGAATTTCACTACTTCACCTTCCTTCAAAATGTCTTCAACCCGTTCAACGCGGTTCCAATCCAATTCCGAAACGTGCAAAAGACCATCTTGACCTGGAATTACTTCCACGAACGCACCATACGGCATGATGCTCTTGACCTTGCCTTCGTATTCTTCGCCGATTTCTACTGTCGGTGGGAACGCTATGGCTTTGACTTTCGCAAGCGCTGCATCGATGGCTGACTTGTTGGAGGCAGCAATCTCTACAATGCCCTTTCCGTCGACATCTTCAATGCTGATGGTAGTCTCCGTCTCGGCTTGAATTTCCTGGATGATTTTTCCACCCGGACCGATGATGGGTCCGATGGCTTCACCAGGAACTACCAAGGTCACAATACGAGGCGCATGCTCCTTGTAGTCACTGCGTGGCTCCGAAATGCTACCTAGCATTTCTTTGCGGATGTGGTGACGGCCGTCCCGTGCTTGGGCCAAAGCTTCGCGCAACTGCTGAAAGCTCAAGCCTTTGATTTTAATATCCATTTGGCACGCCGTGATTCCGTGCTCGGTTCCTGTGACTTTAAAGTCCATATCACCCAAGTGATCCTCGTCACCTAAGATATCCGAAAGCACCACGTACTTGCCAGAATCCTTGTCCGTAATCAAGCCCATGGCAATTCCAGAAACAGGTGCTTTGATCGGCACGCCGCCATCCATCAATGCCAACGTACCTGCGCAAACGGTTGCCATGGAAGACGAGCCGTTTGACTCTAAAATTTCACTCACCAATCGAATGGTGTATGGGCAGTCCTCAGTACTTGGCAAAACGGGTTTCAGGGCGCGTAATGCCAAGTTTCCGTGTCCTACCTCCCTTCGGCTTGTTCCGCGCAACGGGCGCTCCTCACCGGTAGAGAATGGAGGGAAATTGTAGTGCAACAAGAATTTCTCATTCTTGCGTACCAGTGCACCGTCAATCAATTGCTCATCGAGTTTCGTACCCAGCGTCAACGTCGTCAACGATTGGGTCTCGCCGCGGGTGAAGATGGAACTGCCGTGTGTACCCGGGAGGTAATCAACTTCTGTCCAAATGGGGCGAATGTCCGTGGATGAACGGCCATCCAATCGAATACCTTCATTCAGCAAGAGGTCTCGTACCGCTTTCTTTTGAGCCGCACCGATATACTGACGCAACATAAAGCCTTTGTCAGAAATTTCCTCTTCTGACAAGGATGCCATGAACGCTTCCTTCAACTCGCTGAATTTGGCCTTTCGCTCTTCTTTCGTGCTGCCTTGTTTTGCCGCCTCATAGAATTTATCGGTCAATGCGGAATTCACCTTAGCTCGCAACTCTTCGTCATGGTTTTCATGAGAATATTCGCGTTGAACACCGAAGTGACCTGTTTTCTTGGCCAACTCAATTTGAGCTTCGCACTGCTTTTGGATAGCGGCGTGTGCAACTTCGATGGCGTCAACCATCTCGTCTTCACTCACCTCACTCATTTCACCCTCCACCATCACAATGCTGTCCATGCTTCCTGCCACCATGATATCCATATCGGCACGCTCCAATTCTGATCGGAATGGATTGATGATGAATTCACCGTCAATACGTGCCACTCGCACTTCAGAAATCGGTCCATCGAAAGGGATATCGCTCACCGCGATGCACGCTGATGCCGCCAATCCGGCCAAGCTGTCTGGCAACACTTCAGCATCCGCAGACATCAATTGGATCATGATTTGCGTTCCCGCGTGATAGTCCCCAGGGAATGTTGGACGCAACGCCCGGTCGACCAATCGCATCACGAGTACCTCTGTATCCGAAGGCCGCGCTTCACGCTTAAAGAAGCCTCCTGGAAAACGTCCCGCGGCTGCATACTTTTCTCTGTAATC
This sequence comes from Flavobacteriales bacterium, assembly GCA_049416245.1. Taxonomy (GTDB): domain Bacteria; phylum Bacteroidota; class Bacteroidia; order Flavobacteriales_D; family Sanyastnellaceae; genus UA16. The sequence continues at coordinate 4,647 of JBMSHA010000078.1, forward strand.
AACTGTCAGTGGCAGAAAATCCACATCATCACGCACATCGTGCGCGGAAACTGCTGTCGCCAGCAACATCGTGTCGCCGCTCCTTACGACGACTGAACCGTGCGCTTGCTTGGCAAGTTTGCCGGTTTCAATGGTAATCTCGCGCCCGTTGCCGAGATCAATGGTTTGGTTGTGTACCGTGTAATTCATCTTTCCTGTAAAATCATCCTAAGGCATTTCACCCCGTTGGGTGCAAACGCAAAAAAACGAAGAAGGCAATGGTACCTTACCAATGCCTCCCCCGTTTATAAAATTCGTCATTAGCGACGCAAACCGAGTTTTGCAACAATTTCGCGGTAGCGTGTAATGTCTTTTGCTTTGAGGTAATCCAACAACTTCCGACGCTTACCGACAAGCTTAATCAACGAACGTTGCGTGTGGTAATCTTTTCGGTTTTGCTTCAAGTGCTCAGTCAAGTGAGCAATTCGGAAGCTGAACATAGCGATTTGTGCTTCTGCACTGCCTGTGTCCTTCTCATTCGCACCAAAGGTTGCGAAGAACTCTTTCTTTTTTGCTGAATCTAAATACATTTCGAAATCAAATTGATGTTCGTGATGCCAAAATTGGAGCCGCGAAGATAGATTGTTTTCGTGCGCAATCCAATCATTCCTCCGGAATTATTCCGCTTTGGGAAAATCTCCCATGGCCCGCAAGTTGAAGGCCAATTTGGTTTTTAGCTCCTTTCGTTCAACGATTGCATCCAAAAAACCATGTTCTAACAGAAATTCTGAACGCTGGAAGCCTTCAGGCAAATCTTTTCCGATGGTTTCTTTGACCACCCTGGGACCGGCAAATCCAATGAGCGCGTTGGGCTCAGCAATGTTCAAATCACCCAACATCGCAAAAGAGGCGGTCACCCCTCCGGTTGTCGGGTCCGTGAGCACGCTGATGTAAGGCAAACCTGCCTTAGCGAGCAAAGACAACTTCGCACTGGTTTTCGCCATTTGCATCAAACTCAAACCTGCTTCCATCATCCGAGCTCCACCGGATTTGCTGATGCAGATAAAAGGACATCCCTTCTTGAGGGCATGGTCAATGCCACGCGCAATTTTCTCCCCGACCACGCTTCCCATCGACCCCCCGATGAACTGGAAATCCATGCAACTGATGACCACCGGCATTCCCGCTAAATCCCCGGATGCGGTGCGCAGGGCATCTTGCAGCCCTGTTTTTTTCTGAGCTGCATTCAATCGGTCTTTGTACGGCTTGGTGTCTTCAAAGTTCAACGGGTCCGCACTGGTGATTTTAGGAGCGATTTCCCGATACTTCCCTTCATCGAAAAGCATTTTGAAGTAGGCCTCACTGCCCATGCGATCATGGTGCCCGCAATAATTACATACACTCAAACGCTCGGCATGTTGCTGGGACGTCACGACCGTTTTGCAACTTGGGCACTGATACCAAGCACCTTCAGGAATCTCCTTCTTCTCCGTGCTCTTGGTCGTAATTCCGTCTTGAATTCTCTTAAACCAACCCATTTTTTATCCGTTTAGCGCACCAAAGGTACACACTGTGGTTGTATCTCAGAAAGCATGTCCTAAGCCCAAGTGGATCCTACCCCGAGGAGCCTCATTCCCAATCCACCTTACACCCGCAGCCTGAGCCGGATCATGCAATCGAACTGCACCATCGAGTCTCAACAAGAAAAAATCGAAGTCAAGCCGGACGCCCAAGCCGCAGCCCCAAGCCATCGATTTACTGGAAAGCGTTACAGCCGCATCCGCTTCATCGTGTGGGAGCAACCAAACATTGCCCACATCCGAAAACCAGGCAAGCTCAAGGGCATCTGTCAATTTCCTCCTGTATTCAATGGACGCCTCGAGTTGCACATCCCCAACTCCCAATGCAACCCCCAACCCCTCATCGTCCAAACTTGCAAATCCGGGACCCAAATCACGAACGGACCATCCTCGAATGCCATTTGCTCCACCCGCATAAAAAGCTCGATCGAAGGGTATGACTTCTGCGTTTCTTCCAGTTAATGCTCCGCCAGCCTTGATTCTCCCGTTCCAACTCGCCCTTGAAGAAAATTGATCGGAGGTAGAGACCGTCCATTCGCTTTCGTTTCGGATGTAATGAGCATACGGAATGCCCGCCAATGAATATACCGTTTCGGCGTCATCACCACTCCGAGATCGATTCCACCGATCCAATCCGACACCCGTCCATTCGATACCGGTTCGAAAACGACCGTGCAAAGATTCCTTGAGCCCCCAATCGGTGGTCCATTCGACGCGTGAGAGCAACGATGTATAATCCGCAAACCGGGCACTAAGAATGGGGTTGGCCTGATCATCCAACCACGCTGTGAATTCCGGTTTTGCGTCGATATCGGAATAACGTAATTCCATCGGAACAATGGCAAGCCGACTATTCCGTGCCGGATTCTCAATCAGTTCAAACGAATAATTAAATCCCAAAGCTTCACGGACATATTCAGGGCGAATTTCCCGCATCCAATTCGCGGCCAGTGAAGTGCGCGCTTGATTGGACGGTCGTAAACGCGCCAAATCAACGGGAGGAATACCGGCTGTGGAATAATTCAATTTAATCGACCAAGTGCCACTGTTTGGAATGATGTTCTCTTCGCTGTAACTGAAGGGTTTGATTGATAGTAAGCCTCCAGACATTTCAACACCCCAAAGATCCCCTTTTCCGGAAAGGTTTCGATCCTGTAACGACAACAACACAAGCGGTCCATAGCGAGCATCGCTGCGCACCATTTCAATCCCAGAACTGAATCCAAAACGTTTTCGCAAATGAATCCTAAGGTCAATTTCGTAGATATCCTCTGCCCCCGTTCCCGGCACCAACAGCCCAGGAATTTCTACGCGACCCACGCTAGGAAGCCGCGTAAGCCGTTGATACGTTTCTTGCAGGGCCGTTTCGTTGAAACGCATTCCCGAATCAAGGGCAATGAGAAAACCGACCAATTCAGGATCCAAGCAGACATCAGCGGAATCGGACGATATATCACAATGCCAATCGACCGATCCGAATCGAGCTGCGCGATGCGGAATCGGCGAGCCATTTTGATCCCAATCCAAAGGTAGAATTTGACCCGTCACGCCGACGCCACGGTTGGCATCAAGATTCGATGAATCAGCGGTGAACGCGAAATGAGAGGATTGGATGGTCGGGAATCCCTTTTCTCGAAAATCTGCGGCCAAACGTGCACGGAGTTTTTCCAACTCGGTTACATCGAGCCGTGCACCCGTTTGCCTGGGGAGGGATGCAATCAAGGGATGGCCTTCAACCCCTGACCCTTCAACCTGCC
>JBMSHA010000079.1:0-7891 GCA_049416245.1 Flavobacteriales bacterium
GCTGATTCGATTTTTGGCGTCCAAAGGCTTGACCAAGGATCTCGCCGGCATCAAGGCGTTATCGGACCGGGAAATCAAATGGATTGAAATGGGCATACCGACGGTGCTGGAACTGGAACATTCGGGGCTCATGAGGCGACTGGATGCGGTCAAATTCGAAATCTGGAATGCTTGCGATGGTGGCAATCCAAGCGGTCACTCGCTGATTCAGCGTTGGGCGTTTTTGCGCGCTGGATTCCATATTTATCAGCATTATGGTGTCACAGGCGTTGGCATCGGAGACGTTCCGGACGCCTTTGAATGGGCCTATGATGATCTGAATTCGCCGCTGCAAGAATCGTTTCGGTTGCGGGCCCACAATCAATACTTAACCTTTCTGATTGCGGGCGGCCCGTTGAACCTGATTTTGTTATTGAACATTCTTGCTGCCTTGCTGCCTCGCTTGGGGTCGGGCTCGGCACTCCACTCGACTCCTGCGCTGCTTTTCTGTGTCATCCTCAGCCTATCGTGCTTGACAGAGGACACCCTTGAAACCCAAGCAGGGGTCACATTTGCCGGTTTTCTCATCGGCTTATTCGGCCGACGGATTCCCCTCCCAAACACCCGTTAGCGCCTGCCAGACGGCATCAACACCGATGGCCAACGAACCGTGTGCATCCAATTGGTTTGTCGCCAGCCAAGTCGCCTTCGGGCCAATGGGATGCCATCGTTCGGGCCAAATAGGCGCCGCTTTCCCGTAGAGCCCCACGCATGGACGGCCGAGTCCTGAGGCCAAGTGCAGCGGCCCCGTGCTCGAAGCCACCAACCCATCGCACACTTGGATTAAACTCATCAATTCGGTGAGAGCGAGTTTGCCAATCGTGTCGATCACATCGGGATGTTGGTTCCACGCAGCTCGGTTGGACCACGTTGTTGCGTCCGCCTCCGTGCCGGTCCACAGCACTCGGCACCCCTCCTGCAACGCACGATGCATGAACGCCTCGTAATTCGCCATGGACCAATTCGTCGCGCTGTTGTTCGACCCCGCATGCAAAATGATGTGCCGCCGGCCGGGTGTTATCCATGCCGAGGCTCCGGCAATGGTTTCCGACACCCGTTCCCAAGCAATGGCCTGCAAATGACCCCATTTACCCCACTCCGCGGGATTTTCAGGCAAACGCTTCTCAACGTGCAATCCGCTGGCCAATTCAAATCCATGCCAAGTTTCGTGTTGGCCCGAATTTTTCCGTGAGGTATGGTTTCGAAAATTGACGAATCGCGCAAAAGGCCAACGCCTTCCCGTCCCAATGCGAATGGGCACACCTGCGGATTTCAATGCTCGTGCTACTCCAGCATCCGGGTAGGCCAATATCGCTGCGTCGTAATTCGAAAAATCCGGACGCTGTCGCTCATCCCAAACCAACACCTGTCCCCCGTGAACATGGGCCGTCGCGACGGGCTCGGCATAGGGTCGAACCAGCACATCCACCTCGAAACGCTCCGCCAGCCAACCGACGACGGGAAGTGTCACGGCTACATCTCCGAGTGCATCGGTTCTACACACCAATACACGGCGGACATCTGTGCGATGCGCCCTTTGCAGCGCCCGTCGCTTTCTCGCCAATTCATTTGCTTTCCGGTATTTTTCCGAAGTGGCGAACGCACTCCATTTGGCGATCGTCCAACCGGCCCAGCCATCCCTCCAGCCCCCGCGAATGATTGCGTTTTTCAACCATTGGAAGCCGGCTTTAAAAGGTCGAACGATTGGCCAAGTCATCCACACAGGCCCGGAGTACGCTCGGGCTGCGATATCCGAGAAATAGCGTATCTGACGAATGTGATCCGCTACGGTATAGTACGAAAAATGCAGCAAATCCCCGGAAATTCGTTGGGTGGATTTTCCTTCCACCATCTCCAACCGATCGTGCGGATTTTCCCCACTCCAGGCTGCACAGCCAGCTCGCCACAACCGCAATTTCCGATCGGGATACCATCCGCCATGTCGCACCCAATGACCACAATACGAAGTCAATCGGTTGAAGGCATAACCATCCGCTTCGGGAGCTTGGGTCTTCCAACGAGCGATGTTCGCCTTCAATTCCTCCCCCAAAGCCTCATCCGCATCCAACGAGAGAATCCACGCGCCTCCCGCTTGTTCCGCCGCCCAGTTCTTTTGCTGAATGTGGCCTTCAAAGGGATGATGAAGGACCCGTGCACCGAGTGATCGTGCCAATTCAACCGTTGCATCTGTAGAACCGGAGTCCACCACCACCACCTCATCGGCCACCCCTTCCAACGATTCCAAACAGCGCACCAAGTTTCGCTCCTCGTTGAAGCAAATGATGACCGCAGAAAGGAAAGGTTGATTCATACGAAGGGCTTCAGGAGGAAATTCTCTGCAAGTTACTGAGTTCAATCAGGAAGTTTCTAACGATTGCTTGCTGCGCAGCATTGCGCAATTAATTTTGCAGCATGAATGTACTGTTGTTGGGCAGCGGCGGGCGTGAGCACGCCATAGCATGGAAATTAAGTCAATCATCATTGCTGAGGAGCCTGCACATGGCTCCTGGAAATGGCGGAATGAGCGCATTGGGCACCGTTGCTGATTTGGATGTGATGGATTTTCCAGCGGTTGAGCGATACGTACGCAAGTTCGATATCGGCTTGGTCATCGTAGGAGCTGAAGCACCTTTGGTCGCTGGAATCGTGGACTATTTTGACACGTCAGACAAATCGGACATCCTGATCGTTGGGCCCAAGAAAGCAGGCGCCATGTTGGAAGGGAGCAAGGAATTTGCCAAGGCCTTCATGCAACGACACAACATTCCGACCGCCCGCTACGCCAGCTTCGATCACACCCAATTGAACGAAGCAGTGGCAGCATTGGATCAATTCCAACCGCCATTCGTCATCAAAGCAGATGGATTGGCCGCCGGGAAAGGGGTTGTCATTACCGAATCGAAGAGTGAAGCCGAAGCGACCGTTCGTGAAATGCTGAGCGGCAAGGCCTTCAAAGATGCCGGAAAGCGGGTGGTGATCGAGGAGTTTTTGGAAGGCCGAGAGTTGAGCATGTTCGTGGTGACAGATGGAGAAAGCTACCACCTGCTTCCATCAGCAAAAGATTACAAGCGCATCGGAGAGGGCGATACGGGACCCAATACGGGTGGCATGGGCGCCATTTCACCGGTTCCCTTTCTCACCGAGGAATTCCAAGAAAAAGCCCTCAATCAGGTCATCATACCCACCATCAAAGGGTTGCGCAAAGACGGCATTCCCTACTCGGGCATCATTTTTTTCGGATTGATTCGCGTCGGCAGCGACCCCTACGTCATCGAATACAATTGCCGATTGGGAGACCCGGAGACCGAAGTGGTGATGCCTCGAATCAAAAGCGACGTGTTGCATTTGTTTGAAAGCCTCTGTTCAGGGTTGCTCTCTGAATATGATTTGGTCACGGATGAACGGGCAGCGACCACGGTAATCCTGGCAAGCGAAGGCTACCCAGGCAGCTATGAAACTGGGAAAGAAATCACCGGATTGGACGATGTCGAGGGCATTGACGGGCACGTCTTCCACGCAGGAACGAAAGTTTCACGGAAAAAAACCTACACCGACGGAGGTCGCGTAATTGCGCTGACGGGTCGAGGTGCAGAGGTGGAAGATGCGCTCAAAAACAGCTACCGACTTGCGGAAAAAATAGGCTTCGAAGGGGCCTACTACCGCAAAGACATCGGATCCGATGTATTGGATTTGGCCTAGTCTAATGGACTTTTGAATAAGGCCAAGGTTCAGTCGCGGTCACCAGAAATCAAACAATTCCGCCTTCTTCTTCAGCTTTTGCCGTGTATTTCTTTTGCAACCTCAGCCAAAAAAAGAGGCCGGCAAATCCCAACACCACCACACCGATGTTAAAGGGTGAACTCATGGGAACCAAAACCGTTTCAAAGGTCCATTCAATAAACTTTGCGACGGGGGTGATGACTTCTTGCGTATTCATGGTTGCTAAATTCGGGACAAAAATACACAACCCGTGATTTCCTTCCTCCGCTCCAACCAACCAATTGCCTGGTCCATCGTACCGGCATCCCTCATTGTGGGATTGATGATGCTGGTGCTGTGGGGAGGTTTGGGCGTGCATCAGGCTGTTATTCAAGGAATTGGGACACTTATTTCCGCCATTATCGCCCACCAAATCTATGTTCGCCGATCTTTCGTGGAACGGGGAGATCCGGCGCTTGGCTGGGTTGTAGTGATTTGGTCTTTGGTCTTGATGCCCAGAAGCCTTGAGCTGCAGGAAGCGATTTGGACTTGGGCTGCCTTGGTTTTTTCCGGATTGAGCCTTCATATGGCGCTGTTATCGCATCGCCAGCCCAGTACGAGTGGAATTCAGTTTCGTTCAGGGGCGTTGGCGGGATTGGCCATCGCTTGTGACTCGACGCAATGGGGAATTGTCGTTGCATTGCTATTGGTGCAACTCAATACGCGTCCTGCCATTTTGCGCGAATTGTTGATGCTGGTTTTGGGACTGATTTGGACCGCGTGGGGATTGAATCTGGGCCTGCATGGGTTGCTGCCAACATCGTTTCTCAATCCCATGCAACTCTATCAGTTTCCGTTCGAGAATCTCTGGCTATGGGGGATATTGTTCTGGGCTTTGGTGGGTGGAATCTTGTTGCTGACGGAACAGGCGCAGCAAACACTGCGCATTCAAAACACCCGATTGAATACGCTGTTGTTTTTCGCCAGCATGGCAATCTGCTCGACGGTTCATTGGGACCTTTCTGGCTGGTTTAATGTTCAAATTGTGGCGCTCCAAAACACGCCCATATTGGCCATGGGGATCGCCTTTTTTACGGTTCAAATCATTCCCAAACGTGATCGGTACGGCACGTCCAATCCGGCTTGGGCGGAGACGGTGTTTTGGATTTTTGTTGGTACACTGTTGGTTCTTTTTGCTTTGCCGCTGCTTCGGTGATTTCGGAAGTTTCCCGACCTTCGTGCCATGAAATTTGGAGTGGTCACTTTTCCCGGCTCGAATTGCGACATGGACATGGTCCATGCGCTGGAGCACGATTTGGGTTTTTCAGTGGTGAAATTGTGGCATAAAGACCACGATTTGCAAGGCGTTGATGTTGTCGTCCTGCCTGGAGGGTTTAGCTACGGGGATTACCTCCGAAGTGGAGCCATTGCCCGTTTTTCTCCGATTATGGAATCTGTCGTTGCCCATGCCAACCGCGGCGGACGTGTTTTCGGGGTATGCAACGGATTTCAAATCCTCTGTGAAACGGGTTTGCTTCCGGGAGCCTTGCTCCACAACGAAAGCCGCAAGTTCATTTGCAAAAACGTCCACTTGAAGCCGGTTTCACGGGTCGCGCCCGTTTCTCTCGGGTGCCCAACCGAACAACCCCTCCAAATTCCAATCGCTCACGGTGAGGGCAATTACTTCATCGACTCAGACGGTTTAAAAGCATTAGAAGATCGCGACCAAATCCTCTTCAAATACTGCGACGAGTCGGGGGATGTCAACCAATGGTCCAACCCGAATGGAGCTGTGGCGAATATCGCAGGTGTGGCAAACAAAGCCATGAACGTTTTCGGCATGATGCCGCATCCGGAACGCGCAGCGAGTGCCGATTTGGGAAATACGGATGGCGCGGCCATCTTGCAAGGTTTGGCTTCTTTGGTGGAAGCTTAATGCGCTTTGTTTGAAAAAGTTGCCTTTCGGTGCACAGCTCGTGAACATGATTGCGTTTAGTTTTGTTTGACTCAGACAGGTGCAATAAGACCCTACGCCATGAATCACTTCCCAGCAGGCCCCCATCTATCCCGCATTCTCGAGCCCAAAGACTTGAGGGAGCAATTCAAAATCGAGGACCTGCCTGCCGTTTGTGACGAACTGCGGCAATTCATCGTGGACGTGGTATCCGAAAAAGGCGGGCATTTTGGTGCAAGTTTGGGCGTAGTCGAACTCACGGTAGCCTTGCACTACGCATTCAATACGCCAGAAGACCAGATTGTTTGGGACGTGGGACACCAGGCCTACGGTCACAAAATTCTGACCGGACGCCGAGATCAATTTCACACCAATCGCCAGTACGGTGGCATCAGTGGTTTTCCAAAGCGCAGCGAGAGTCCTTACGATACGTTTGGTGTAGGACACAGTTCAACTTCCATCTCTGCTGCGTTGGGAATGGCTGTCGCCAGCAAATTGGATGGGCGCAAAGACAAAAAACACGTGGCCGTCATCGGTGATGGTGCCATGACTGCGGGGTTGGCTTTCGAGGGGTTGAACCATGGTGGTGCTGAAGATGCCAACTTGCTTGTCATATTGAATGACAACTGCATGTCCATCGACCCGAATGTTGGCGCACTCAAAGAATACCTCACGGACATCACGACGTCCAAGGCGTACAACAAAGTCAAAGATGAAGTGTGGCATTTGCTCGGACGCATCTCCAAGTTTGGACCGAACGCTCAGGCCGTCGCGCAAAAAGTGGAATCAGCCGTCAAGTCTGCGTTGCTCAAGCAATCCAACTTATTCGAGTCGCTCAACTTCCGGTATTTCGGTCCTGTAGATGGTCACGATGTAGAACACGTGGCCCAAATCTTGAATGACATCAAGGACATTCCAGGGCCCAAACTCCTGCACTGCGTCACGGTAAAAGGAAAAGGATACGCGCCCGCTGAATCCGGAAGCGCCACGACGTGGCACGCACCGGGACTGTTCGATAAGTCCACAGGTGAAATCAAAAAGTCAACGTCAACCGCACCCAAGCCACCCAAATTTCAAGACGTATTTGGACACAGCATCATCGAATTGGCAAAGAAGGACGCCCGCATCGTGGGTGTGACGCCGGCTATGCCTTCGGGATGTTCCCTAAAATTCATGTTGGATGAGATGCCCGATCGGGCATTTGATGTGGGCATCGCCGAACAGCATGCAGTGACGTTCTCTGCGGGTATGGCGACGCAAGGCAAAGTGCCGTTTTGCAACATTTACTCCAGTTTTATGCAACGCGCATACGACCAAGTGATTCACGATGTGGCATTGCAAAATTTGCATGTGGTGTTCTGCTTGGACCGAGGTGGCGTAGTAGGCGCGGACGGACCCACGCACCACGGCGCTTACGATTTGGCTTACATGCGTTGCATCCCCAACATGGTGGTGGCGGCCCCTATGGACGAAGTTGACCTGCGGAACATGATGTACTCTGCTTCCCAAAAGCACAATGGCCCCTATTCGATTCGCTATCCACGTGGTACCGGACACATCGTCGATTGGAAGCAACCGTTTGAAGCGATTCAGCTCGGCCAAGGGCGTCGTCTCCGCAATGGCCAGGACTTGGCCATTTTGAGCATCGGCGCCATTGGAACGCAAGCCACGGAAGCTTGTGAGGCACTCGAAAACCGAGGAATCAGCGCTGCACATTACGACATGCGTTTTGTGAAGCCGTTGGATGAAATGATGTTGCACGAAGTGTTTGGCAAGTTCAAACAGGTGATCACCCTCGAGGACGGCTGCGTTGTGGGCGGTTTTGGTAGTGCTGTTTTGGAATTCATGGGCGACCAAGGGTACCAGGCGTCGGTTCGAAGGTTGGGACTGCCAGACCGTTATGTGGAGCACGGCACCCAAGCAGAATTGTATGCGGAAAATCATTATGATGCCGCTGCCATTGTGACCACAGCAGAGGAAATGCTCGCCGCTTCGCAGGGCGCGTCGGCATCACAAAGTGCATAACATGGATGGTTCAGATCTGACTTCTCCGATACGAAACCGTGTTGAAGAGAGCGGATTGAAGACGCTTGACTTGGACGCGTTGATTCCAAGAGAACCCACCCTGCCATTCGATTTGGCTGATTTTCTTGAGCATGGATTGATTTTAAAGGAAAAATCCTTCCGCGAAGCCATGAA
>JBMSHA010000080.1:0-7840 GCA_049416245.1 Flavobacteriales bacterium
CGAATTTACGAATTGAGCAGGGACCTGAGCTCATTGCTTTACTTTTGAATCGTGAATTTTCGTCAACGGTTTCTGCGCTACGGCATTGGGGTGTTCATCGGTGTCATCTTGAGCGCCCTGTTTTTCAGCGGTCGAAGTTGCAACGATTGGTTGCCCGGTAAGCGCATCAAAGCGCGACTTCAGCTGGAAGGATTCCAAGTTGACGGCACCCTGCAGTGTTTGTTGGATTGCGATGGCGTAACACAGGCCAATTCCAATCAGTTGATGCAATGGTTGCTCGATGCGGAGATCAATTGGTCCGAAAGTTCTGGGAGAGAAGAGCGTCCGTGCTACATTTTCGACATGGCGCCTGACTGTCCGTTTGCCACGATGTCCGCATGCTTCTCAGAACATTCAGCTTCCGTGGGAATGGCGATAGTGCGTGAGGGCATGGACGTCAACTGTCCGTGCGACGGCGTTATGGTTGAATGACGCTGAGTTTACCGCGGATGGGTGCGGGCGCCGCAGCCGTCCAAGCTTCAATGACATAGGTGCCTGCGGTCATGCCCGCTGTATTCCACGTATACGGTGTTTGAACAGCAGACAATTCAACATCGTGCACGAACCGTCCACTTGCTTCGGTGATGCGCAATCGCGTGAGGTACTCCGGACTTCCCACGTCCAAAACAACGTCGCCTCCGACCAGAACCGGATTCGGAGTGAAACGCAAGACTTCGGCCAAATCGCCACCACCTTGTTGGTCGGCCGGATCATAAACCAATTTGTAGATGTTAAGCCGAGTGCACAAGTACAATTCTCCTTCGTTGTTCTCGCTGAATGCGAAACGCGTTTCATCCCACGGAACAAATCCATCCGGAACTTGAATATCCAACGGCGCATCGACCCACGATCCATCCGCTTGTTCCGTGAGCGACCAAAATTTCACATCGTAAAAGCCGCAGGCATCCGTGAAAATGTAGCTTCCATAGAGGGTGGGAATTTCGGAACCCCGGTAGCGGTACCCCCCGATGACGGAGCACCAACCGTTGTCATGGGGATACGAAAAAATCGGTAGTTCGAGATTACCATCCGGGTCGCAATCGACCACCGGTTCGTAACACATGGGGCCCTCCATCAAGCGCCAACCGAAATTCAATCCGCCTTCCGAATCGGCCGTCTCCATGCTCACCTCCTCCCAATCCACTTCACCGACGTCGCCGATGAATTTGTCTCCGGTAAGTCGGTCAAAGCTCCACCGCCAAGGATTGCGAAATCCGTACGCCCAAATTTCATCCAAGGCCTCGTCATTGCCCACGAAAGGATTCGACTCGGGAACGGTGTACGGAGCGAGGCCATGGACTTCGATACGTAGCAATTTGCCGAGCAAGGTCTGCAGGTTCTGACCATTTCCTATTGGACCGTGGTCGTCTCCGCCGCTTCCACCGCCGGTTTCTCCCGTTCCCGTTCCGCCGCCATCGCCTGTGCTGATGTACAGGTATCCATCCAGCGGACCGAAATGCAATTGGCCGCCATTGTGGCCGCGCGCGGGTTGAACCAATTCCAACACTTCAAACCAAGTGTCCGGATCGGCTTGCGTCCGATCGGCATTGGTGCCAAAGCAAAGCAATCGTTCGTCGATGAAGGTGCCTGTACCATCGGGTCGATAGCCGTTGTAAATGACATAAAAAAGGCCATTTTCCTCAAAATTTGGGTCGAGGATGAGGTCGTTGAGACCTTGTTCACTCATGATGCCGTAATCAACAATATCCAACCCCGTGGCGCTCAGGTCCAAGAACGGTTCGTCACGGATTGCATCATTGGCCTCATCATACCACATCACCAATCCGCTATGGCAAACAATCAGCAGGTTGGATTCTCCAGCTGCATGGGATGCTGGCCGCACGGAAACGGGCCATTCGGCGGGAATCAATCGATCTCCGACAATCGCTGCGGGCGCAGATTGTCCCCACCCGGTCAGTGCACAAAACGTGAAAAGAACCAAAAGCGCGGAACGTCCGCCAAAACGAAGGGTACAGTTACAGAGCATCAATTTGAATTGCAGGCTAACTTTGCCAAAGATACCATCCGATGCCCAAGCTCCGCCGAACATACATTGCCTTGATGCTGCCGTTAGTGGCCGTGGGATTGGGGTTCGTTTTGACCGGCGCGGAAGATCCGCATCACCGGTACGGCAAGGATGATGCGGAGTGGATGCGTTGGCGAATGGGTGAGTTGTGCACGGAGGAAGGCGTTTACTTCACCGGTTCTGGGAACTGTGTGAATTGCCACGCGCCGGATCCGGATGGCGAAGCGTTGGTCGATGAACACGGGGCTACGGTGAGTCCGGTGGCTGATTGGCAGGCGACGTTGATGGCAAACAGCGCACGCGACCCGTTTTGGCAAGCCAAAGTTGACCACGAGGGTTTGGTCAATCCTGCGCACCGCGAAGCCATCGAAAACGTCTGCACGGCATGCCACGCGCCCCAAGGATTTCATGAAGCGCACATGACCGGCGCGGCGGGCCCCAATGGCTACACCATGGACGACTTGATGGCGGACGAGTTGGGTCTGGATGGCGTTGGCTGCACCGGCTGCCACAGCATCGATAACGACAACCTCGCCGGTCGTTCGAACGGGGATTTGCCCATCAACACCGAAAACGTAGCTTGGGGGGGATTTGAAAATCCATGGGATGGTCTCATGAGCGGTCAAACGGGCTTCATCCCGGCATTTGGCGAACACATGCGCAGCAGCGAAGTGTGCGCGAGCTGCCATTCGCTGTACACGCACACGCAAGATTTGGACGGTGAAGAAACCGGCCAAATATTCTTCGAGCAGACGACGTATTTGGAATGGGTTAATTCCGCGTTCAATGCGGAAAATGTGCAATGCCAAACCTGCCACATGCCACTCGTTGAGGGCGGTGCGATTGCCGCAACTCAGCCCAATTGGTTGTTTCCACAGCGCTTCGGGAAGCACCATTTTGTGGGGGGAAATGCATTCATGCTCAAATTGATGCGTGACAACGCGGTGCAACTTAATCTCAGTGCCACCTCCACCCAATTCGATTCCACCATCGCGCGAACCACCGCTTCGTTGCAACAAGCGACGGCGAATTTGAACGTGCGCCAGCTCGCCTCTTCACCCGACGAATGGGCGTTTGAAGTGGAGGTCGAAAATCTGGCTGGGCACAAATTTCCAAGCGGGTATCCGGCGCGGGTGGCTTTCTTGGAATTCACGTTGGTTTCGACTTCGGGGGACACCTTGTTTCACAGCGGAGCTTGGAGCCGAGAGAACGGCATCGCAGGCAGAGACGCGGGTTGGGAGCCGCATTGGAATGAAATCACGGAAGAAAATCAGGTTCAGATCTACGAATTGGTTTTAGGCGATGTAGCCGGTCAAACCACGCAAGTACTCGAACGTGCAGCGGAAGTGCTCAAGGACAATCGACTGGTTCCCCGAGGATTCTCGTCACTTCACCCCGCCTACGATACCGTAGCGGTGGGTCCCATGGCCTCCTTGGATGCGGATTTCAATCGCCGCCTGGGCGAAGAGGGTTCAGGTACGGATCGATTGGTATACCGGGTTCCTGCTGTCGACGGTTCACCGGGTGTTGAGGCAACGGTACGTCTTCATTACCAGGCTGTTCCTGCGCAATGGGTTGCAGCGATGTTTGAGTTTTCGGACCAAAGCGAGCGCATCGCAAATTTCGAATCCATGTACGATGCTGCAGACCGCACACCCGTGGTGGTAGCTGAACAGCGCGCAATGGGATGGCCTGGCTTCGATCCGGATGGGACGGATTGGCGATTGGCACCCAATCCCGTGCATGATGGCCAGCTTTTGCGGTTGATTCCTGCAGGAGAAGAAATGCCGCTTTCGGTGGACCTCTTCGACATGTCAGGTCGCCATATCCGATCGGTTGAACTGGAAGAAATGCTCACGGGGCACGATGTATCGGACCTCGCTGCGGGCAATTACCTGGTGAAATTGGGTTTTGCTGAGCACTTTTCTACGGTGCGCTGGATGAAGTCCCTTAATTAGAATCATTCTAAATTACCCTTTTTAGGGGATTGTCCTCGGCGAAGAAACGGTTGATTTTTGCGCTGCATTTGCTTCACCATGGCCTCACGGTTTTTCGCCTTTATCGCCCTCATCATTTTCCCGTTTTCGAGCTGGTCACAAGATGCGGCGCCGTTGAGTGAAGATTCGATATCGGCCATGTTGGCTCAATGGCACGCCTTGCCGGAAGCCCAGGTGGAATCTGTGGGTTTGAGTGCAGGTGCACGCGGCTTGGACGAGGTACCGGGTGCTCTGCACGTCATTCGACCGGCAGAACTCGAAAGGTATGTTTACACCGATCCGCTTCGTGTGTTGCGTTCGGTGAGTGGCGTAAACATTCAAGAGGAGGACGGTTTCGGACTGCGGCCGAATATTGGATTGCGGGGCTCGGGATCTGAGCGCAGTGCGCGAATCACCTTGATGGAGGACGGTATTTTGGTCGCTCCGGCTCCGTATTCAGCTCCAGCAGCTTACTATTTCCCCTCCATTGCTCGGATGGCGTCGGTGGAGGTCTTGAAGGGCAGCAGTCAGATTGCGTTTGGACCTCAGACGGCTGGAGGAGCCATTAATTTTGTGACGCCATCGTTGGACAACAAATCGGGTGTTTTGTATCGATCCGAAGTGTCCGGGTTTGGCGGTCAATTGCAACATGTGAGGGTGCAGGAAGGTTGGCAAAATAAGGCCGGAACGTGGTCCTGCTTGGTGGAAGGGATGCAAGTGGGCAGTCAGGGATTCAAAATATTGGCAAACGATGCCCCAACCGGTTTTTCGAAAACAGATTGGATGGCCAAGTTCCGATGGCAATCGCCAGCCGCTGCCCGGGTTCAGCAGTCCCTAGAGTGGAAAACTGGAGCCGTATCCGAATTGAGCCACGAAACGTATGCGGGTTTGTCCGAAGCGGATTTTGCTTCCGATCCATTCCAACGTTATGCGGCAACAGAAGCCGATCGCATGGAAGCCCGCCACCGCCTTCAAGTGATTCGCCACACCACGAAGTCGAGGAGATATGAAACACAGACGGACATCTACCGGCTAAACTTTGAGCGAAATTGGTACAAATTGGACCGATACGTGGATGTAGGCGGCAATAAACACAGCCTCTTGAGTGTGTTCGAGGCGGAACAAACGGCGTGGTTATCGGAGGACACGGAGGCGGGGGCTCAATGGGATTTGAAAGCGAATAACCGCGCGTACAAATCGCGAGGCATCCAACACCGCGGCATCATCCGAGGCAACTCATCGAACCAATGGGTTTACGGTTTACGAATTCATCAAGATGATGTGGATCGATTTGAATGGCGAGACGGCTACCGATTGGTGGACGGCAACATGCGCTTGTTCGATGCCGGTGAAGCCGGAACGGCGGGCAATCGAATCGATGGTGCACAAGCTTTCGCGGGGTACGTCCGAGGCACCATCCGCTTCGGAGCTTGGACTTTCACTCCGGGCGTGCGCACCGAGCAAATGCGATTCTTCCGAACCGATTACGGGTCCGCGGACTTGCAACGCACCGAAGCGAACCCGGAACAGCGCGAGAATCGAGTCTCCGTGTGGCTGCCTGGATTGGGTGTCAATTTCGCCATGTCGGAAACCGTGCAATGCTTTGCTGGTGCGCATCGCGGATTCATTCCACCGGGCAGTGCGCCCGATACAGAACCCGAATCGAGCCTCAATGTGGAAGTTGGAATCCGCCAATCTTCAAGACGATGGAGTGGGCAACTTGTGGCATTCCACAATACCTACGATCGCTTGTTGGGGTCGGATTTGAACGCTACGGGTGGCTCCGGGACCGGGGATTTGTTCAATGGCGGTTCAGCACGCACCCGGGGCGTTGAATGCGAAGCCGCTGTTCAATTGGCTGAGTTTTCAAACGGTTGGGTGGTTCCGTTGCGGCTGACGTACACCTATACCGATGCGCGGTTCACCTCGGATTTTGAAAGCGATTTCGGCCCGTGGAGCGTGGTTGAAGCGGGAGATTATTTGCCGTATTTGGCGCCGCATCAAGGCAATGCCCAAGTTTCCATTGCTTCCGACACGTGGTCCACCGAGTTCAATTTTCGGTATGTCGCGGCCATGCGAACGACTGCAGGCGCTTTACCCATGAGCGCCGCGGAAGGAACCGATGAAGCGATGATCCTCGATTGGGTGGTGCGCAAGTCCATGCGCCACGGAATTCAGTGGTATGCCGGAGTCAACAACGTGTTTGATTCAGTGGTGGTGGTGGCTCGGCGACCCGCAGGTTTGCGGCCGGGCATGCCTCGGTTGTTCCGAACCGGCATTCGGGTGGCGTTTTAGACCATCAGGCGCTTCGGCGTTTGACTTCGCGCCGAATCAATTCCAATTCCCGAGACGTTTGGCCTGCAACGGATGAATTTTCTTCCGCGCGCCGAATCAAGTACGGGATCGTTTCGCGAATGGGGCCGAAAGGCACGTATTTCGCCACTCGATACCCAGCCGCCGACAGATTGAAACTGATGTGATCGCTCATCCCCAGCAATTGGGCAAACCATATGCGCTCATCTCGGGAATCCAATCCCTTTTCGCGCATCAGTTCTGCCAAAAGCCCGTTGCTCCGCTCGTTGTGGCTGCCGGCACAACATGAAATGCGCTCAATGTGATCCACGCACCAACGCAGTGCGGCGTCGAAATCGTGATCGGTCGCGGCTTTATCTGGCTGGATAGGAGAGGGATAGCCTTGTTCGGCAGCGCGTGCGCGCTCTTTCTCCATGTAGGCCCCGCGCACCAATTTGACACCGAGTTGCCAGCCCTCTTCTTCCGCCAATCGGGTCATTTCGCGCAGGTAGTTTAAGCGGTCGGTACGGTAAAGTTGGACCGTATTGTATACCAATGCCTCTTTGCGATTGTGCAGTCGCATCGCCTCCAATGCCAACGCATCGATCGCCGGTTGCAACCACGTTTCCTCCGCATCGATGAAGATCGGTGTCCCGAGCTCTGCGGCAGCTGAACACAAAGCAAAAACCCGCTTTTCCACGCGCTCCCAAGCCGCTTGTTGGTTTGGCGTCATTCCTGCGGCGTCGCGCGAGGCTTGCTCGAGCAAGGCGGTGGGTGCTACACCGCTCACCTTGAAAACGGAAAATGCATGCCGGGCGTCATCTTTTGTGGCTCGGATGGCCGCCATGATTTCTTCGAAAGTCTGATCCAATTCGGCTTCGGATTCTTTGCCTTCCGCGCTGTAGTCCAAAATGGTTCCGACCGCATGCGCGGCCAGTCGATCCATGGTTTTGTCGCATTCTGAAATGGTCTCTCCGCCGCAAAAATGGCTGTAAACGGTGGGCCGGATCGCCCAACCCACGGGGATGCGCATGGCCAAAGCCAAGTTCATCAAGACTTTTCCAGTTTTGACCAGCGAGTTGTTGCCCACCGTTTGAAATAAAACCAAGGCCTTCTTCAATTGCACAGAATCCAAATGCGCAAATGCGCGTTCGGTATTTTCGAAATTGGGAGTTTCAGGGTGCTTCACGAGGTTTCAATCAGGTGCATTGACCGAGCGCGAATATACGATTTGCGCCATGCGGGGTTCCAATCGAGATGGCTTAAATTCGTGCAGTATCAACCAAACTGCCAAATTATATGTCCGCTTGCACCCCTTACATTGAAACCCATCGGGATCGATTTCTCTCTGAACTGTTTGACTTGTTGCGCATCCCATCGGTCTCTGCCGATCCGGCGTTTGCTGGCGATGTGCACCGATGTGCACAAATGGTCGCTGACCAGCTTGCGCAAGCAGGAGCTGAACAGGTTGAAATCATTCCCACTGAAGGGTATCCTGTGGTGTACG
>JBMSHA010000081.1:0-7749 GCA_049416245.1 Flavobacteriales bacterium
GGAGCAGGAACACCTCCGGCAAGCCAAACCCCCAAAATGCAACTCACGAAGTGTCGGGTAGTCGTCACATCGATTCCCACGGCTTCGTTGTCTTTCAACCCTTCATTTTGCAACAATTGAGCGACGGATTGCGCAGCATTCCAGACATCGCCGTAAGCCCACAGGAAGTCTGCTCCGATAATGGCGGGTTGTTTCGAATCCCGTTTCAGGATGTCGAGGATGTGTTTGTTCTTCAGCGGTCGGTCGGGCCCAATGAGTTGGGGCTCACGGGCCAATTTTTCTGCAAAAAGAGCGATCGGTTCATGCCAATTCCAACGATCGGCCCAGCGGGTGAAATGCGATAAAACTGCCTCAACCTGACCCGCATGGTGCTGCGCCGTATCGTACATGACATGCCAATCGAATCCCCCAGAAACGGGGTACACGAGGGTGGTCCAAGGTGCTCCGGTTCGTTCTTGAAAATCCCCGATGCGCACACCCAGCGCCTGCAAAGCTTGGTGATCAACCGGGTAGTTTTCGAAGACAAAGAGGTGGTCGTTTATTCGGGCATTTGTGGACGATCCGAGCCGCTCATGTTTATGCGTTTCGTCGTTCCTCAGGCGTTCAGAAGTTGCAGCAATGGTGATATAGAAGGATTGATTCGGTATATGTTGATAGGCAAATGGGAGGGTCCGCACGTACATACCGAGGGATTCCATGTGCTCATCATCTCGAAGTGAAACAACATTTCCAAGAACCAGTTCCCGCTCATCATAAAGCGTGCACAAAAAAGAAGACCACAAAGTCAGGCAAAACGCATGCAGCGAAGCTCCGACCTCTTGAATACTGGCTCGATCTGAAAGGGGAATGAAAACGGACTGTTTGGCATAAGTTCTTTCGGATTCTCGGGACGGCAGGGCAGGGGGCAGCGCATGAGCTTCTTCCGAAATGGAGTGCTCCGCCCAATAGTTTCCTCGATTCGGGTGGCTGTGCGTGCGGCAAGCAAACTGAATGAATTCGTCATGATGCGTCAAAGCTTCATTTTGCAATGCCTTGAGGATTTCCTGGCTGAAGACTCCGAGGGACCAACCGTCTAAAATCAAATGATGATGCGTCCAAACCAACCGATGATGCTCCGTTCCCGGAAGCACAGCGATGCGCGAGAGGTTGCTTTGCAAGTCGAATCCGCGGGCAAAATCCGCTTGCACGTATGCGTTCCATTCCGAATCCGTTATTTCCTCAAATCGAACAGGAGCATTTCGATCGATTTTGAGCAGGTATTGCTCATTTTGTCGATCTACAACGGCAAGGAGCAATGGGTTGTGACGGCAGACCTTTTCGTATGCCGCAAGGATTTCACTTACGCTATACGTCGCGGGGAGTTCGTAGGTTAATTGCTCCACGTAAAGCGAGGGGTCGTCAGAACGCAAGCAATCGAAGAGAATTCCTTCTTGTGCTTCCATCAACGGCACCCAGAACCGCTCTTTGCTTGCTGCAAGACCCAAATCCCTGTTGAAGGAATCGGAGGCTGTTGAAGTTGCTGCAGCTGGGGCGATAAGGGCGCTTGCCTTTAAGCCCGATATGGGATGCGATGCAAAAAGGTCGGCGACCGCGATGGTCAATTCCGCCTTGCGCAATTTGTTGACGACCCGAATGGCACCAATGCTGTCCCCTCCGTTTTGGATGAATGATCGATCCGGTGAAACGCCGTCTCCAAGGACATCACGAATCGCACTGAGAATGGCCGGATCACCGGAATTGGAAACGATGGGTTGGTCAGCGCTTTCGAGCAATGCAAACAGCGCTTTTTCATCCACCTTCCCACTGGCATTCAATGGAAAACCTTGGACAGAAATGAACCGCCTCGGGATCGCGTAATCGGCCAATTTTCCCTCAAACATTTCGGGCGAAAGCGCGTCCGTAGGTCCTTTGAAAAAAGTGACAAGCTGGTCAGCGTGAAGGGCCGCGATGAATTGACAATTCGGCACCACGCTCTGCAGTTGAAATTCGATTTCACCCAGCTCAATCCGGTACCCGCGTACCTTGATTTGACGGTCTTTCCGACCCAAGTAGTAGGCCTCATCACCAATCTGCCATCCCAAATCCCCGGTTCTGTAAAATCTACCCACCTGAGTTGACCCGAATTTTTGTTCGGTCAATTCGGGCTTTCCGTGGTATCCATTGCAAACCCCACGTCCGTATACATGCATTTCCCCGATAAACCCTTTCGGGATGGGTTGTCCCGCATCGTTCACCCATTGCAAGGTGTAGCCAGGGAGCGCAACGCCAATGTTGCTTTGAGCTTCCTGTACGACCCGCTTGGCGGTCACGTGCACGGTGGTTTCCGTGATTCCGTACATGTTGGTCAACACACATTCACAGTACCGCTCCATCCAGCCGCTGAGTCGATCGGGATGCAATTTGTCGCCTCCAAAAATGATATGCCTTATGGCATGCAGTCCACCAGCAGACTCATCCACGAGCATCAGATTTTCGAATGCTTTTGGGGTCTGATTGAGAATGGTGATTTCATGACGGGAGAGGAAATCATGAAAGGCAAAAGTGTCCTGAATGGTTTCGCGTGGAGGGATGAACAGTTTTGCCCCCGACAATAGACTCCCCCAAATTTCCCATGTGGAAAAGTCAAAACCATAGCTGTGTGCCAATACCCACCGATCGGAGGGGTTAAACTCAAATAGGCTTCGGGTACCTTGGAAAAGGTTGGAGAGATTTTCATGGTGAACGGCACACCCTTTTGGCTGTCCGGTAGTCCCCGAAGTGTAGATTAAGTAAGCCGTTTCGGTTGGCGCGGGCTGGTGCCTTTCAAAGTTTCGCAACACGGAATCACCGGCCTCTGTGGGATGCACGATGGGCTTGCCCAAATCGTTCGACAAGTCCGAAATGACCAGGTTGATTCCTGCGTCCTCCAGAATGTATTGCCAGCGCTCCTGCGTGACGGTCGGGTCAAGCGGCACGTAGATCCCGCCGCGTTTGAGCACGGCCAAGAAAGCCAGTGGAATGACTGCTGAATAGGTCACATGAACCCCTACCCGGTCACCGGGTTGAATGGCGAGTCGCATGGCCAATTCGTCGGCACGCGCATCCAACTCCCCGTACGTCCAATTATTTCCGTGACCATCCTCCACCGCGGATTGCGCGTCGCACTCCGCGACCACTCGTTCCCAGCGGTCCAGCAAGTTGGAAGGTTCGGGTGGAGGCCAGTGGGCCTGGAGGGCTGGAAGCTCATCTCCCTTCAATACAGAAGTGAAGGACTCAAAAATTTGCCGCGCAGCTTGAGCATCTACTTTCTCGAGGTTCCAACAAAAGTTCAATTCAACACCCTGCGGAGTGGGCTGTAAAACGAGCGTGAGGGGGTAGTGAGGCGTAGACCAAAAAAGGGACTCATGTTCGGACACGAGCGAAGGCTCGACGACCCACACGTGATCAAAGCAATTGGGGGAAACGTGCCGATTCACCCAATCGTCGGCCACCGCGATCCGAGCATTGCGGACGGCTCTGAGTTTTTCGAGTGTGATATTGCCTTTAAAAATGAGAGGCCACGTCTGGATGAAGTAGCCGAGCGCGTGTTGTGCCTCGATGGAATCATTTCGTGCGGACAACACCTCGCCGATGACAATTTCATCGGAACCCGATGCTTGTTGGATGAATGACAACCATTTCAGCATGATGTCCTCGTAATCGCGCCCAACACAGCGAAAATTCAATCTCAAGTATCCTGTCGCTTGCTGAACAGGTGGAGGCAGCAGTGGTTCGATTTCAAAGGTGGGCACGGGGTCAACAACAACGTCGGTCTCCGTCGGATTCGGGCGCCAATCCGAGGGAGCGAACCGATGATCATCATTGAACATGCGCATCGCCAACTGAACGGAGATTCCGTCAAAAAGCAAGTGATGGTAGGCCAAACCGATAAACGTATCGTTCCCATTCACGAAGGCAATCACGCGAAACAATGGAGGGCTTTGAACGTCGATTTCTGGAACACGTTCCGCCAACTTCGCCATCACGCCTTCCACATGCTGCTCGCCCGAAAGTTGAACGAACTCAACAGGATAAAATGGTGCCTTTAGCCGAATGCGAACAGGTTGGTCATTCTGGTAGATGTAACAATCCCGAAATCTCGGCACGGCTTCAATCCACTGTTCAATCTCAACCGAAGTAAGCAGCTGACCTTCCATTTTTACCAACGCATACTCCACATAGCGCGATGTTGCACCGTCGGCTTGAAAAACCAACAAACTGTCTTCAATCGGGTTGGTTTTGGTGATTTTTTCGATGTCCGCTTTGCTAAACTTCATGCCTCAATCTTGGTTCAAAATATCCAAAAATTCTCCCCAATCACCCTCGTCAATGTCATGCTTCACCTCTAGGCCATCTGCGGTTTTTTCGTGTGCCGTCTTGCTGCTGTTATCCAAAAGAACGCGCAAGGTGGGCTGCTGCAGCCATTTGCGCGGAGAAATCGAGTAACCCTTCAGGTTCCATTGGTTGCAGAACGATAAAAAATCGATGCTGTTCCACCCCGAGAAAATGAGCAAGTCTTCGTCCCCTTGATAGGGCTTGCCAAATTCAATCAACAATGCTTCAAGTTCTTGCTCCATTTTGGAACTTCCAGCCCTCCATTGCTTGGCAGTCAGGGGCTTGAGCTCGATACTTTTGCCGATGGATGCGCGGTCGAGTTTCCCGTTTTGATTCAATGGCCAGTGGTGATGGGACAGAATCAAATCCGGCAAATGATGACGTGAAAAAACCGGCTGCAGCAGCGCCTGCACCTCACTTTGTGCGAGGTTCGAGTCGTGCAATAAAATGGCATTGCCTTCTTTTTCCAAGAGGATGGCGCGTTGAATACGGGGGTCGGATTCAACTGCGGATTCAATGGACTTTGCGGGGATGCGTCGGCCATTGACTTTGATAAAATCATCGTGCAACCGACCGCGAACGATGAGCCCCAATCGGGGATGCAACATGGCTCGGTCTCCTGTCCGAAACTGCCTTTGGCCCGCTGCATTTACCTGGAAGCGAGAGTTTGCGATCAGGGGTTTTGCCACGCAGTTCCCGGCAATCTCCAATTCCCCCCAAACTCCAGCCGGTAGGGGGGTTCCGTCAGAATTGACAATGGTGAATACCTGATCGCCCAGCGGCTCACCCACAGGATACGTTCCTGCATGCTCGCAGAGATCGACCAACGCGGAGTCGATGCTCACTTCCGTCAAGCCAAAGCTGTTGACGACGCGAAGCCCATTTTGTTGGACGGATCGGAGTCGCTCGTAAAGCCTTGGAGACAGGGGTTCCGAGCCGCAAATCAAGCATTGCAAAGTTGACGAGGCCTGCCACCCTGAAAGCATCAATTCGATGAAAGAAGGAGTCGATTCAAGGTGCGTTACCCCGTGTTTTGAAATCAACCGCTGAATTTGTTGTGGAGCGAGGCGTTCTTCTTCAGAAGCAATCACCAACGTACCCCCGAGCATCAAACTCCGAAAGAGGTCGCCAAAAAACACATCAAATCGTTGGTCGGCGATGCTCAGGTGCACTGATTTGGTCGAAACCCCAAGCCGATTTTCCCAATCTGGCAACAAGTGCTCGATACCGGATTTACCGATGAGCAGGGGTTTTGGTTCGCCGGTGCTCCCGGATGTTTCAGCGAGGTATAACCAATCACCAGCAGGGCAGTTGCTTGCCCGATATGAGGAAAAACTGACCGGGATGCCAGCTCGCCATGCCCGCAAGAGGTCAACAATCCCCTCCACGGAGCGGTCGTTTTTCAGGTAAGCCACACCCCCTTCATTGGCATAAGGGATGGACAAGGATTCGCGAAGCATTCCGTATGTAAAAGAATTCCCCTCCGAAACCAACGCCACTTTGTCATCAGGCGCTGCATCGAACTTTGACCACAGCGGATAAGGCGTGCTGCCCCCGTTGCATTCAGCGGCTGGAACGTTGAATGCTTCGAGACGCGGGAAAGCATTCAGCGTTTTGAGGTAACAGAAAATGACGGCGCGCCAAAAGCACGGATCAGCGAGGTCCGTTCGCACGTCGAATGAAATATCCAAATGTTCCTGGCCGAATTCGAGAACATGCACCCCGAGGATGGTCTCATCTACTTCTGCCGGCAGGAATTTGAGTTGCGCTACCGGTGAATCCGACTCCTTATGATAGGTTTCTTTCTGGTAGGAAAAAAGGACATTGAAAGCCCCCTGTTGGCCTTGCGATTGAAGCCAATCCATCAAGGGATACGCTTGGTTTCTGAAGAGAAGGCGCACCCGCTGCCCCACGTCGATCCAGTCACCGGCCTCAGAATGAGCCAAAGGCAGGAAATTCACCCGGCTGGAAAAATCAGATTTCGCCGCACGGCCTGAACGGTTGCGGAGGGCCATGCCCAACTGAAGCGGAAGTTCCAAATGTGATTCGCATTGTGCTATAATCTGTTGGAGACTTCCGAGCAACACGCTTGTAAAGTTCACCCCTTGTGAAGCTGCTGCTGCCTCAATTTTTTCCTTGCGATAGGCCGGAATGGAAACTGTTATGCGTTTGACAGGTCCCAGCCCCACATCGCGAATGGCCTTGATATCGCCCAAGTCTGGGGCCGCCCCGAATGCAATGGTCGGGCTTTCATTCGATTGACGCTCAGCGACCTGACCCGAAAGGTGTGCCATGAGATTCGTCCAAAACAATTGAAAACTATGCCCATCCGCCCAGGCGTGGTGAATGGCCACATCCAGGTTGGTCTGCCCTCCTTTTTCATAAACGAAGAGTGACCACGGTTGCGCAAGGGAGACGCGCACGTCACGGGGTTCGGTTGCCAACAATTGGCCTTGCCATTGGTCTGTGACCTTCCAGGTTTTGTAATGGTCTCCCAGTTTGAGGTAAGGCCATTGGGATTGACTCAACAAGGCCTCGACCGCGTTGTGGACGACTTCGGTTGGATAGGATGCAAAGGATGCACGGCCTCGGAGGATGTTGTTGGCCGAAGTTCCATGTGCCAATTCCTGTTGGATGAACAAGTCTTGGTAAGGATTTATTTGCATTGCATCAAGGGAGAGGGTTCGGTACAGGTCAGCTCGGAGCAAACGAATGCGTGCAGAGCCCTCGACGCAAGATATTTGCTTGACGTTAATTTTCCTAAGCGGATTTTCAACTTGCGAATCGGCTGCTTTTTTTCGTTACTTACGGCTCGGATGTACATGAAACAAGCATCCATGAACACAAATGAGAACAGCAGAATTTCATTTTGGGGGTAAGAAATGGAACGCCGGGTTTTCCAAATTGGAACGTGAAGACGTCTACGGCCGGTCCGAAGTGGAAAGTTTTGACAGCAAAGGGAATCCCTGCACGATGGCAACCCTTGTGGATGGAAGGCACGTATTGCCTTCGGGGTCGACATCGCTTTTGAAGTTGAGCCCAAAAGGCGGAGTGGTCAGTACTTCCGAGCTGGTTGGGATGAATGAGGCGGGCGAATTTGTGCCCAAGGAGCCCAGCGTGTACAGCGGGCCGGTGCACTTGAGAGAAGGGGATTTGGACGACTATTTGGCCATGGGTGTCAAATCCGTCTATGTCCTGGAGTCGGACGAAGACAACCCATTCAGCAAAGACTTGAGCAAAGGAAAGGTGCTGCAATTCCGCTTCAATTACCGCGAGGATTATGAGTCCGATGATGCATTTTTGGTGGGTAACGGCACGGACAATTTTATCGTCACCGGCCAAATCGCGGATTTGGAATTCCTCTACCAGCAGATGCTCTACAATAACGAGCAGGAA
>JBMSHA010000082.1:0-7687 GCA_049416245.1 Flavobacteriales bacterium
CTCAAAACCAATCCAGAACTGATGGAAAACACATCTTCACCTCCCGTAAGGTATCCGAGCTGATTGGTTCCTCCCGTGTATGTAATGTTCGATGCTTGGATACCGCTACCCAGCAAGATATCGTTGACGTATTCCTCTAATGTGAGGCCTGTTTCAACATCCAATTGAGCTGCTGAGCTCACAGCAAAAAACGCCATGATTGCTGAAAGCGCGATGGAAAAAATGGACTTATGCATGTGCAGAATTGCTAGTTCATTCAGGGTATGTAAGTATACCACAAAAAAAGAAACCAACGGGAGATGCCGTTGGTTGCTTACAATCTTATCTTTTACTCGTTTCAGTGACGAAAGGCCTGGAGCTCCGAACTCAATTTCCGACGCGCATGGAAGATTCGGCTCTTCACTGTTCCCATGGGAATGGACAACTCATCTGCAATTTCGTCATAGTGGTACCCTTCCAGAAACATTTTAAACGGAACCTTGAATTCAGGTTTCAATCCTTCTATCGCCCCGATGATGTCTTGCTCATTGATGACGGAAGTAACGGTATCCGACTGCATAGATCCCGAATTCAAGTAAAATTGATTCTCAGTCGTATCCAATATTGTATTTTGAAACTTCTTCCTCTTGTAATTATTGATGAAGATATTCCGCATGATCGTGTAGAGCCATCCCTTGATATTGGTCCCTTCCTTGAAGTTGTTTTTGTAACGGAGGGCTTTCACCATGGTATCTTGGATCAAATCTTCCGCATCCTGGGAGTCTCGAGTAAAACCAATAGCAAATCCTTTAAGAAAAGCTCTGTTCGAGATGAGAAGGGAGTTAAATTCTAAGGTGCTCATGGCGTTTTGTTTAACGTTTTGCGACAAAGATTAAACAAACTTTCCTTTCAAGCAAGTTTTGTTGAACTTTTATGGAAAAAGTTTAAACATTTTCACAAGAAGGCCCACCTTCCAAAGCCTTAAGAGCTGATTAATAGATGATTAAGAAAATAGGACTGCCGCCATTTCATGGCCATCCGTTGCCGTTTGGACACATCCACGGCTCTTTACACCCTCAAAAACCTTTCCCGCCAACAAAAATTTGTTCTCGCTATCACCGAATTCTGCATTCACAAATTCCACATAGTCTTCAGCTTCAGCAGAAGAGGGATGTGTTGTACAATAAGACACAAATCGAGCGTTTGGAAATTGTTCAGCAGCCGTTATGAGGTCAGAAAAGGGAACGCTTGCCCCCAAGAAAATGCTCCGCAAGTTGCGCGCTCGACACATATAGTGAATGAACAATAAGCTGATGTCATGAATCTCTCGCTCCGGCAGGTACAAGATCACCACGGGTAGTTCCTGATTTGGTTCGTAATGAACACGGGAGATTGCAGCATGCAATTCTTGCCTCATCAAGTGGCTGATGAAATGTTCTTGAGCTGGACAGATGCTGTTGGTTAGCCACAAAACACCGATTTGCGATAAGAACGGCAAAAACACATTCAACACCGTCGCCTCAAGTCCATACTCGCCTGCATATTCATCTACAATTTGACGAAACAACGGTTCATCATAGTTGAGCATACTCATTTTTAACTGACTGAAAACAGCACTGAGCCCGCCTTCCTCAATTTGGGTTTCCTGCACCAAGTTCAACAAGGCCTGTTCCGATAAGTCAGCAATTTTCGAAATTTTCATTCCGTGCTCGAGCAAGTAACTCACGTTGAGCAATTTCTTAAGGTCATCACCGCTGTAATACCGAATATTCGTAGCTGTGCGTTTCGGAATCAATAAAGAATAACGTTGCTCCCATGCACGGATGGTATGTGATTTGACTCCCGTAAAGTGCTCGAGGTCTTTAATCGAAAACTGCTGTGCTATTCCTCTTTCCTTCATTGCTTTCACTTAATATGGCTTAGCCACATGCACACTT
Organism: Flavobacteriales bacterium; assembly: GCA_049416245.1. GTDB lineage: Bacteria > Bacteroidota > Bacteroidia > Flavobacteriales_D > Sanyastnellaceae > UA16. The sequence goes on from JBMSHA010000082.1 coordinate 1,917, forward strand.
CGTACTTTTGTTTGACTAACTTGAAGTATGAATGTTCCGTTCTTTTCCGACTCAAAATGGGTTGATCTGTATCCGCTAGGCCGAAGTCATCAGCAAGGAGCCTTGCTTGCAGGTCCTCTGACCGTAGCAGAACACTGGGTACAAACTGCTTTTGATTCGCTGCTAGATTGTGAACAAATCTTTCGAGACAAAGTTCATTTTGCTCTCGAAAATGGCGCTATCAACGATCGATGGATTCCGAATCAACAATCGGTTTTAGCAATCGCCGAATTAAAACCGGGCCATTCCCTATGTTCTGGAGAAAACGAACTGTTTCGATGGAACCATAGCATCCCACAAACAGGTAAAACCGAAGCTTTGCACGATGCTGTTTCCCTCGTTTCTCACCCAACCGATTTATTCCGATTCGCCTCCAAATGGATGGAGTCAAAGACTGATCAGGCAGTCTCAAGTTTGGCCCTTCGACCTGCTCACGAACTGAACATTCCTGAACACGTGACGATTATTGGTGAGTCCCGGCACATCTGGATTCACCCGGATGCCAAGTTGACGGCATGCACGCTGAATGCAACCGATGGCGTCATCATCATTGCATCAGGCGTTGAAGTTCAAGAGGGTGCGCACTTACGTGGTCCATTGGCCATATTGGAAGGTTCGATTATCAAGATGGGTGCTCGCCTATACGGAGGAACGGTCATCGGCCCTGCTTGCCGTATCGGAGGGGAAGTAGCGAACTGTGTCTTTACAGGATTCAGTAACAAAGGGCACGATGGTTTTTTGGGCCAATCCGTCATTGGCAAATGGTGCAACCTCGGCGCGGACACGAATTCCAGCAACCTCAAAAGCAATTATTCCAGCGTTCGATTGTGGAAGGAAGCAACGCAGCGTTATGAGGACAGCGGTCTACAATTCTGTGGGTTGCTCATGGGGGACCACAGCAAAAGCGGCATCAACACCATGTTCAATACGGGAACTACCGTAGGCGCAGGATGCAACATCTTTGGAGGAGGATTCCAGCCCAAACACATCCCTTCTTTTTCTTGGGGAGGCGGAAACGATTGGGATTTGCACAGTTTTGACAAATTCGTTGATACGGCAATGCGGGTGATGTCACGTCGCGGCGAAGCTTTGTCCGAATCCGAAATTGAGTCTTGGAGGGAACAACATGAATTGGCCTCCTCGCGTTTCCATGCACAAGACTAACTGACAAAACCGTCTGCCACAATGTCCGAATCCTCTGTGGCACGAGGTTTGGAAGGAATAGTAAGGAGAAAGAATAGAAGCTGATGTTTGAAGATCAACAAGGAGACGATGCCTGGGCGCTGAGCGATGCACAGGACCACGAGTTCATCCCCCTCATTTCGCAAGAAGATGAGGAGGCCATGCAAAAGGAAGAGGTTCCTGAAGCCCTACCGATTTTATCGCTGCGCAATACGGTTTTGTTTCCGGGAGTGGTCATTCCGATCACGGTTGGTCGTGACCGGTCGATTCGATTGATCAAGGAAGCCCATAAAGAAGAACACCGAATTGGAGTCGTAAGTCAAAAAAATGACGACATCGAAGTGCCCCACGGCGAAGACCTCAACGAAGTGGGCACGGTGGCGAAGGTGATTAAAATGCTTCGGATGCCGGACGGCAGTAATACCGTCATCTTGCAAGGACAGAAGCGGTTCAAGTGGACCGAAATTGTGCAAGAGGAACCGTACATGAAGGCGAGGGTTGTCGAATACGACGCCGAGCTTCTTCCCCAGAAAGACGACGAGCACAAAGCCCTGATGGAAAGCCTCAAGGAACTGGCCATTGAGATCATTCAGCTCAGCCCGAACATCCCCTCTGAAGCCGGCTTCGCCATCAAAAGCATCGAGAGTTTGACCTTCTTGGTCAATTTCATCGGTTCGAACATGAATGCCCCGGTTGAGGAGAAGCAAGCACTGCTCGAAGTCGCCGGCATCAAAGCCCGCGCAAGGCGCGTGTTGGAGTTGCTCAACAAAGAAAAACAAATGCTCTCCTTGAAGCGTGATATCCAAACCAAGGTCAAGGGTGAATTGGATCAGCAACAACGCGAGTACTTCCTCAACCAACAGCTCAAACAGATTCAAGAGGAACTCGGCAACAATCCTCAGGCTCAGGAAGTTGCAGAACGGAAGCTCCGCGCTGAAGGCATGGACTGGCCGGAGCACGCGCGCGAGGCTTTCAACAAAGAAATCATCAAGCTCGAACGGATGAATTCGCAAAGTGCAGAGTACAGCGTACAAGCGAACTATGTCGACTTGATGCTGGACCTGCCATGGAAAAAAAGATCCGCCGACAATTTTGATCTCTTCCACGCCCAAGCGGTGCTGGACGAAGACCACTATGGCTTGGAAAAAGTCAAAGAGCGCATCATCGAGCACCTGGCTGTTCTTAAGATCAAGGGGGATTTGAAAGCCCCCATCATATGCTTGTACGGACCTCCAGGTGTTGGGAAAACTTCATTGGGTCGCAGCATTGCCAAGGCTTTGGGCCGCGAATATGTTCGCATGAGCCTGGGCGGGTTGCGCGATGAAGCAGAAATTCGTGGACATCGAAAAACCTACATCGGCGCGATGCCAGGACGCATTCTGCAAAATTTGAAAAAAGCCGGCACATCGAATCCTTTGTTCGTGCTCGATGAGATTGACAAATTGGGCAGAGACCATCACGGAGACCCCTCGAGTGCAATGTTGGAGGTGCTTGACCCCGAACAAAACAGCACCTTCCACGACAATTACCTCGATTTGGACTATGACCTGAGTAACGTCATGTTTTTGGCAACCTGCAATAATTTGAGTTCCATTCAACCCGCCTTGCGCGATCGGATGGAAATCATTGAAGTCACAGGATATACCGTTGAAGAGAAAGTTCAAATTGCCAAAAGACACCTCGTTCCCAAACACCTCGAAGACACCGGAATTAGCACGAAGGATTTGAAGCTTCCGGTGAAAACTTTGGAAGCAGTCGTCGAACAGTACACTTCAGAAAGCGGGGTGCGCGGCCTGGAAAAAAGAATTGGAAAGTTGGTGCGCAACCGCGCGAAAGAAATGGCCCTTGAAGAGGATTACCAAACTGAAATTTCGCCCGAGGATCTTCCGAAGGTTCTCGGACCCTCTCGCGAGCGAGATCGCTACCAAGGTAACGACACTGCAGGTGTGGTGACTGGATTGGCATGGACTCCTCATGGGGGTGACATCTTATTTATTGAGACTTCATTGACCAAAGGAACGGGCAAACTCACCCTTACCGGAAATTTGGGTGACGTGATGAAAGAAAGTGCCATCATCGCTTTGGAATACATCAAATCCCATGCGGGTGAGATGGGCCTCGACGCGGATGAATTGAATCAACTCAATGTGCACCTTCACGTTCCCCAAGGAGCAATTCCAAAAGACGGTCCCAGCGCCGGTATTACCATGGTGTCGGCCATGGTGTCGGCTTTTACCCGTCGCAAAATCCGCAAAGCGCTCGCCATGACGGGAGAAATAACCCTTCGAGGTCAAGTTCTCCCGGTGGGCGGCATCAAGGAAAAAATATTGGCCGCGAAGCGCGCCGGAATCAAGGAAATTATTCTGTGCGATCGAAACCGTCAAGACATTGAAGAAATTGATGAGCGCTATTTGAAGGGTTTAACATTCACTTATGTCTCGGACATCATGGAAGTGGTTCACCGGGCGCTGTTGCAAGAAAAGGTATCTTCCCTGCGTTAACCCTGCTGAATGATGATTCACCACCTCCATCGCTTTGCTTTGACCTGGGCCTTTCTCGGGCTGAGTGCACTCGTGATGGGGCAAGGGTACGAATCGTTGCTTTTTGAAATCGCTGCTGATGCACGAGGTGCTGGGCTTGGGGGGCAAATCATGGCCGACATCGACAATGACGCCCACGCAGCAGCTGCGAACCCTTGCTTACTCGACACCGCAAATCAAGGATTGGTCACCATCGATTACGTGGATTATTTCGCTGGCATGGGAGTCGCAGCGGTAAATTACCAGCTTCCTGCAAAAAATGCATGGAAACGCCAAGTAGGGACGCGCTTTTTGAATTTCGGAACTTTTCAAGGATACGATGCGGCGGGATACCCGACTGCAGAATTTCGAGGCAGTGACAATTTGGTTTACTACGGAACGAGCCGCGCCATCGATTCCACTTGGCAAATCGGTGTACAGCCCTTTCTCGGAACACGGCAGCTGGACCGTGAAGTCGCCGTATGGGCTGGCATTGAAGGGTTTGTTCATGCAAGATGGCCGGACCAGATGATGGCTTTTGGATTGGCCGCTACGGGCGTTGGTTACCAAATTGGATGGAAAGGCACGCAGCCCACGGGCTCACTTCCATGGAATCTTCAGTTGGCATTGACCAAAGGATTCGATAATGCTCCATTTCGTGTTTTTCTCAAAGCCCAGCATTTGGAGACTTGGGACTTGGCACCTCCCGGAACTTACGACGACAGCATCGACCCCATCACTGGGGAAGCAGTGCCGAACTCAACTTTCGTCCTGGGAGACCAATTGATGAGACACATGTGCATTGGCACCTCCATCCAAGCCGGCGAAAGCATGGAAATTTGGACGGGATTCGACTACCGAAGGAGAACCGAAATGATGGCCACACAGCGATTGAGCGGAAACGGACTGTCCATCGGAACCAACTTTACGATTGGTCTGTTCGAATTTCGTGTCGCGCGGTCTCGCTATCATTTTGCCGGTGCTTCAACGCATATCGGAATCCGTTTTAACCCTCGATCATTTTCGCTGAATTAGTCTAGCGGGAATTGTTAAATTGCATGCCCGATGGAACCACGAAAAATCAACATCGCTATTGACGGCCATTCGTCTGCTGGAAAAAGCACCATGGCCAAAGCGCTCGCGAAGGAATTGAACTTCGTGTATGTTGATACTGGCGCCATGTACCGTGCTGCGACTTTGTTTTGCATCAAGGAGAAGCTCATTGAAACCAATGAGATTGACTCGAAAAAAATAAGTGCCGCCATTGAACGCATGTACATCGGCTTTAAATACAATGCCAAAACCGAGCGAAACGAAATTCATCTCGGTGGTGCGAACGTCGAAGAGGAAATCCGTTCCATGGAAGTGGCCAAGAAAGTTAGCTTGGTCGCAGCGATTCCAGCCATCCGGCATAAAATGGTCGACTTGCAGCAGCGCATGGCATCCCATGGTGGCGTAGTCATGGACGGTCGAGACATCGGAACCGTAGTCATGCCCGATGCAGAGGTGAAATTTTTCATCACCGCCGAACCCCGCGTCCGAGCGGAACGTCGCCTGAATGAACTCAAGGCTACCCAACCGGGAACCACTTTGGCCGAAGTGCTCCAAAACATACTGGAGCGGGACCGATTGGACTCGAACCGGTCCGTGAGCCCGCTTAGACAAGCAGAAGACGCCATCGTGTTGGACAACAGCTTACTCACGGAAGAAGAGCAATTCCAGTTTTTGCTGACCAACGTACGGAAAGTGCTGGTGACTTCATGAGACAGCTCCTTGTCCTGACGGCCGCTCTAGCGATACTTCCTTTTCCTCTCTCAGCTCAAAGCAGCGCACCTTTCAATACGCCTGCTTGTGAATCATGGGCAGATTCCGTCATAAACGGAATGAGCTTGGAACGCCAAATTGCTCAATTGCTCATGCCACCGGTATACGCTCACGCGGATCGGGTAAATTGGGAAGAGGTCGAGCAGTGGGTCCAAACCCATCAAATCGGCGGCGTCATTGCCATGCAGGGAGCGACGGCGCCCTACG
>JBMSHA010000083.1:0-7612 GCA_049416245.1 Flavobacteriales bacterium
ACGATAAGCTTCAGCCCCATGAATTCATTGGTTGAACGCACGAATGCAACCTCCTGAGATCCTGTGCAAACAATGGGCGGGAGTAGGGCGCCGCCGACCTCACAACCAAAGCCCGTCAAGTGCAACGCATACACGGGCGCACTGGCCTCGTAATAAGCGGAGTTGGCGCTAAGCGTGTGGGCGTAGATGGAGGTAAGGGTCGTGAGGGTGGACACAACGTTCCCGTTTACCGAGATGGTCGTTCCTGCTTCGGTGGGGATGAAAAAAACCTTGTCCGGTCCGTTCAGGTTTCCCTTCACGGCGATGTACTCGGTGCCTACGATATCGGCCGGAACAATTTGATCACCAAACAAATCCGCGCACCCGCCGTACGGCGTGCCTTGCAATGAATCATCACTGATGGTGATGGCAATGGGTTTGTTGGAGGTCACGACGGTGCCGAATGGATGTTGACCGGCAGCGGTTGAGGTGGCCCGACCTCCCCAAGTCTGTCCTGCATCCAGAGTGATCGTGAACGTCACGTTTTGCGCGTGTCCTACGATGGGTTTGGTGGGCGTGATCTCAATGACCGTGCTGTCTTCAGTGGCGACAATATCAAACCCCGCTGGGGATTGAGTGTAGCCGTTGTTGAGGTAATTCTGAAATGGAAGATAGAACGATGTGCCCAGCGCATTGGCTCCTTTCAAGGCATAGATGTCTGGATTCAGATTGTTCGACGGGTTGACTTCGTAATAGGCCTGAATGAGGGAGGTGGAGGTGATTTTGAATCCCTTGTTCAAGACCATGTTCGGGGGCTTGTTCTCTACTTGAATGAGCCAAGGGGCCAAATTCAATGAGGAAACGCTGTTGGCCGGAATGGAAATCGTCTGAGTGGGGAAATAGACATTGGCCGGTTGCTCGACTGTAACGATCGCGGATTGGTCGAACGTGGCAAACCGCAACAGCGTCGGGCTATCACCATGATTGGCCCAAACCTCCGGAGCGACAAACCAAAACTCGGTATCCACTTGGGCGAATAAGAGGGGCTGAAACAACCCGTTGGCAGCCCAGGTCAGGATCAAAAGTGGAATCAGGCGAATGGGTCTCATGGGATAAAAAAGGGGGAGCTGCAAGTTAATGAAAGTCAGTAGCTTGAGAACCAAGTTTCTTTTGCTTTGGTTGCAATGGAATCCACCACGCCAGGATCGAGCAGGGTCGAGACATCTCCGAATTGGTCAAATTCACCCGCTGCGATTTTCCTGAGGATGCGTCGCATGATTTTGCCCGAACGCGTTTTGGGCAACCCGGTTACAAATTGAATGCGCTCCGGCCGGGCGATGGCTCCGATTCCTGCTTCGACGGCCTGCACCACTTCAGCGAGTGCTGCTTCGCGGTCTTCCATCGCAACAGGGCGTTCGGTGATGACAAATGCATGAATGGCTTGCCCTTTGATGGGATGGTCATAGCCCACAACGGCCGATTCCACCGCGATGGATGCCTCGTTGATGGCCGACTCAATTTCGGCGGTTCCGAATCGATGCCCGGATACATTGATCACGTCATCTACTCGTCCGATGACCCGGATCATGCCGTTTTCATCGCGTCGCGCGCCGTCACCTGTGAAATAGTACCCCGGGAAGGGCCGGAAATACGTGTTCAAGCACCGTTCGTGATCTCCATAGGTCGTGCGAATGGTGCTCGGCCAAGGCGAGCGAATGCACAACAACCCCTCGACATCAGGCCCAAGCAACTCGCGGCCATCGGTATCGAGCAAGACCGGATCGACGCCCGGAAGTGGCCAACCCGCATGCGCCGGTTTTTGAGGGCTGAGTCCGCCCAATCCGCTGAGCATGATGCCGCCCGTTTCAGTTTGCCACCACGTGTCCACGATGGGACACCTTCCGCCTCCCACCACATCATGGTACCAATGCCATGCCTCTTCATTGATGGGTTCCCCTACACTGCCGAGCACGTGCAAGGCAGAAAGGTCATAACGCGTCACCCATTCATCGCCGAACGCCATCAAGGCACGGATGGCCGTTGGAGCCGTGTAAAATTGATTCACCCCGTATTTTTCGCATACGGCCCAGAATCGGCCTGCATCCGGATAGGTCGGAACGCCTTCGAACATCAGCGACGTGGCGCCGTTGAGCAAGGGGCCGTAGACGATGTACGAGTGGCCTGTGATCCATCCGATGTCTGCGGTGCACCAGTATACGTCGCCGGGAGTGGATTGGAACACGTTGGCAAATGTGTAAGCCGTGTAAACCATATAGCCGCCGTGGGTGTGGACCACGCCTTTGGGTTTGCCTGTGGACCCTGAGGTGTACAAGATGAACAGCGGATCTTCGGCTTGCATGATTTCCGGCGGACAGGATTTTCCGGTTCCGAGTTTCAGGAATTCGTCCAGCCAGAGGTCCCTTGGATTTTGCATCGAACAAGCCTCATCCGTCACAGCTTGGACAATCACGTGCTCAACGGAGGGACAATGGGCGACGGCTTCATCCACCACTGATTTCAGCGGAATGGTTTTGGGGCCGCGCCTGCCTTCATTCGCGGTTATGACCAATTTCGCGCCGGCGTCTTGGATGCGGTCAGCGAGTGCTTGAGCACTGAACCCGGCAAAGACCACACTGTGCACCGCGCCGATGCGCGCGCAAGCGAGCACCGCAACGGCCAATTCCGGCGTCATGGGCATATACAACACGACGCGATCACCCTTTCCAATGCCCAACGCACGCAGGGAAGCCCCGCATGTGCAAACCGCCTCGTGCAATTCGGCGTAGGTCAACCGACGTTCGGTGGCTTCAGGTTCATTCGGTTCCCACAAAATCGCGACGTCATCGCCGCGCTCGGCGAGGTGCCGATCCAAGGCGTTGACGGTAATGTTGACTTCTCCGTCCTCAAACCAACGCACGCGACCTGCACTGAAATCTCCACTCAATATGGAAGTGGGACGCGTGTGCCATTCAAAGGCGTCGGCAATCGTTCCCCAAAATTCATTCGGAGCCGACAAGCTTTGTTGGTGGGCATCGTGGTAGGCTTGGAGGGAGTCGAGGCGTAGGCTCATGAACGGCAATTTATCCAGAACAAATTAGGGATTGTGCGCATAAAGTGAAACGTTTATTGTTAGTTATCCGTAAAAGCTATTCAAATCTCGACACCCATGGCTTTTTTCTGGAACCCCAATGCACTCGCCGAATTCGATGGAACGTCCTTGATTTTGCGCATTCCGAGCTCAGGATTTTATGCTCGAGTATCCGGTCCCATTGTCGAATTGCTCAGCCAACTTCCATTTGACGATGTGGATGAGGCGGTGGAGATTTGGCAGGAACGCTGTGGTCGAGGCGACCTCATCACCCAGAAGGCGAGCGTGGTCTGGCATGAGCTGTGCGATCAAGGCGCCATTTTTCAGTCGGAATTTCTCGAGTCTGTTAACGCTCCCTCTCCGGAGGAGTGGGTGACGATTGACGGGCGCATTGTGGACTCGCATATGCACCGGTTCATGGACGCTCAGGATTTTATGGCAGACGACGACGTTGTGCCGATGGGAGCGTGATTCTTCTCTTATTTTCGCATGAAAATTTACTTGCATGCGATTCCATTTGGCCCTCATTGCGCTTGCGCTCCTCTTGATTTCTTGTGAAGGCAACACCCGTTTGGAGTGGAGCTTGGAAAACCAATCCAGCGATGATTTGATCGTTGTGCACGATTCGTGGGACTACTCGGCTTTGCCTCCGGACACCGTGTTGATTCTCTCGGGCGAAACCTACTTACTGGGTAGTAACGACGTGCTCGGAGGAAATGCCAACGCTTATGCACCGGCCAGTTTCATCGATACCCTGTTCATTTATTCCGCTACCGGTAACCTGTGCACGAAAAACTGGGAGGATACTGAAAACTGGAAAATCGAGTCAGAGGAATTGTCCAAAGTCCCCTCAAGTTGGCGACATACGTACGTTTTGACTGTAGACGACGGCGATTTTTAACGCCACTTCAGGTGCTTGATGGAGCGCCCTTCGGATTGAATTTCCTTCAACGAATCGATTCCGATCCGGATGTGCTCGTCGACAAACTCCGCGGTCACTTTCGCGTCGCTGGCATCCGTTTTAACTCCTGAAGGCGTCATCGGCTCATCGCTCACGAGCAGCAGCGCCCCGACCGAAAGGCGATTCGCAAACCCCACCGAGAACAGGGTGGCCGTTTCCATGTCGATGGCTTGCGCCCGCGTACTTCGGAGGTACGCTTTGAAGGCATCATCGTGTTCCCAAACGCGGCGGTTTGTCGTGTACACAGATCCCGTGTAATAATCTCGATTGTAATCGCGTATGGTCGATGATATGGCCCGCTGCAGCGCAAAACTGGGCAATGCCGGCACCTCAGGGGGAAAGTAGGCGTTCGAAGTTCCTTCTCCCCGGATTCCGGCAAGCGGCAGGATCAAGTCTCCGATTTTGTTTTTTTCCTTCAAGGCGCCACATTTTCCCAGAAACAGGATGGCCCGAGGCTTGATGGCGGATAGCAAATCCATCACCGTTGCCGCATTTGCACTGCCCATGCCAAAATTGATCATGGTCGTATCGCCCGCCGTAGCGCAAGGCATGGCTTTCGTTTGGCCTACGATCTCGCAACTGTTCCACTCGGCAAACTTTTCCAAGTAATTGCTGAAGTTCGTCAACAGGATGTGCTGGCCAAAGGCGCTCAGTTCCATTCCGGTGTAACGGGGCAACCAATTGGATACGATGTCGTGCTTGTTCCGCATGCCCGAAAGGTACGCAAGTAAAGGCGGACGCAACTCCTGCCGATTTTTTGCGTACATATGCAATGATGATTCGAATGATAACACGAGAATTTCGGTTGGAAGAATGGGCGATTGAGGATTTGCCGGAGGACGATCAAACCTTGATCCAAGCAGCGCATGAAGCGTGCAAAGGGGCGTATGCGCCGTATTCATCATTTCATGTGGGCTCTGCCGTTCGGCTCGCATCCGGCGAAATCTTGCAGGGCAGCAACCAAGAGAACATGGCCTATCCAAGCGGTCTGTGCGCGGAGCGTGTGGCGTTTTTTGCAGCGGGAGCCCAACGACCGGGTGAGCATATTGTTGCGGCTGCAGTCGTCACCAACAGTGCGATGGACCTGGTTAACTTTTCGCCTTGCGGCGGTTGCCGGCAGGTCATGTTAGAAACGGAAATCAGGCAGGATGAGCCTATTCGTTTTCTGATGCAAACGGGATCAAGTCACGTTGGCGTTTCGCCCGATGTTCAGCAATTCTTGCCTTTGACCTTCAAATTCCCGAGGTGATTCGCTGAAACTTTGGCACCTGTTTTTGCGTAAGGCGAACCATGTTCGCTTGCCCGACGACAAAATTCCGTTTTTATTCCGTGATCTGGACGATCCTGATCATGGCATCACCGCTGCTGGCCCAGACCGGGATGCAGCAGGCTTTCTGTGAATTCGGCGTCGGCGTCGCGTCCAATCCTCAACTCACTCTCGAATCGAATCCGATGGTGATGCTGTCACGACGCGCAGGTGTGCATGGAAGCCAGCGTGCCCAAGGTGTTGGAATTCGGTGGATGACTTTTGGGGAGCAAACGAAATTCTCAAACTCAGATGTCCCTTCCTTGAGTCGATTGGGCGGATTGATTCAGGTGGATAAGTCGCTATCATCTGCCGTGCGGACCGGAGTGGATGCGGCCGTCGATCGCGGTCTGGGGCTCGAGCAGGATTGGCGGGGCCGCGAGGCTTGGCGGGCTTTTGATCGCACGCTGTGGCAGGGGACATGGTGGCTGGAATTGTTTGACAAAGGAAGAACGGGCCGAATGACCGTTCAACGCGGCGGTGCGGCCTATTCCTCAAGCCGCGGTTACAGCCGTGGGACTTTCGGTTTCGGTGCAGAATTGGAGATCCCGGCATACTGCCGAGTGCGAGGGAAACTGGGATTGGACAAAGTCGGTCAATCACGAACGCAACACGCGGGTGCTTTCATGTTCTCGTTGAACCATCGTCAGCAAAATTTTCTCGATTGGAACACAGGCGAAGGTGCGCTGCCTGCATTTGATTTTCTTCGTGCCGATGCGGTGTCGATCCGCGAGATGGACGCGGCGAATCGCATGTGGTTGACCACCGAATTCGCTGCGGGCTATGGGTTTCCGGTGTTTCGTGGTCTGCAATCAGGTGTGCAATTTGCTTATGCAATCAGGCAGGATGCCGGGGTGGAATCCCATGATTCACAGGCATCCGAGGCCCAGATTTGGTTTGAAACGGAACAAAGGCAATGGAATTTGCGGGGCACAGCAAGCTATTCGAAACAACAGATGGCCAATCAGCAAATTTTCGGAGAAAACGGTTGGGCGGCATATGCGTTTGACGTTTGGCATTTGGAAGCTAGGGGGGAGTTTCGCATCGCGACGGATTGGCGATTATTCGCGGCATTCGCAGCTCGTGGGTTCGATTCGGAAGCGCTGCCCATCGGATGGTATCAGCGCAGCTCTTGGCGAGCGATCTCTGCCGAAACGGGGGTTGTATGGACGCGTTCGAATGAATCTCGGTGGGAGCGGCGCCATGCTCAATTGCTCAGGTTGCCAACAAAAGCCCCAGAATTCATCCCTTAATTCATCCGGAAGATTGTAGATTCGTCACCATGACATGGATGATGAGTCTTGTGGGTATGGCCGTCCTCATTGGAATTGCGTACCTCGCATCCCAAAACAGAAAGGCGATACGCCTGCGCACGGTGGCAGGAGCGTTTGCGATCCAATTGTTTTTCGGCGCTTTTGTGCTGTACACACCGTTCGGGCAGTCGGTATTGCTGGGGCTTTCAAACGGGGTTCAGCAGGTGATTGACTATGGAAACGATGTCATTACCTTCATTTTCGGCGGACTCAACACGGACCAAATGTTTGACGTGTTCGGCGGGTCTGGATTCGTCTTTGCGGTGAGGGTCTTGCCGGTGATCATCTTTTTCTCCTCCCTCATTGCGGTTCTGTACCACATCGGTTTGATGCAATGGGTGATCAACATCCTGGGCGGCGGTCTCCGAAAAGTCCTCGGCACGTCACGTGCGGAATCCCTATCTGCTACGGCAAATATCTTCGTCGGACAAACCGAAGCACCGCTGGTCGTGCGTCCTTTCATCAAGGGCATGACGTCCTCGGAATTGTTTGCCGTGATGGTAGGTGGTTTGGCCTCGGTGGCCGGATCGGTGTTGGCTGGCTACGCGTCACTCGGTGTTCCACTAGAGTATTTGATTGCCGCATCGTTCATGGCAGCACCGGGCGGCTTGTTGTTTGCCAAAATGATTTACCCAGAAACCGAAGAACCACGAGAAGCTTTGTCAGCGGATGAAATGAAAGCAGCCGGCGAAACGGAGTCTGTGAACGTCATTGATGCGGCAGCGAACGGAGCAGCTTCGGGCCTCAAATTGGCCATGAATGTTGGGGCCATGTTGCTGGCCTTTGTGGGGTTGATAGCCTTGGTGAACGGTTTGTTTAGCGGAGTTGGAGGCTGGTTTGGCCATTCCGAATTGACGCTTGAGTTGATCTTGGGCTACGTGTTTGCGCCGTTGGCGTTTTTGATTGGTGTGCCCTGGGGGGAAGCCATTATCGCCGGTTCATTCATTGGGCAAAAGCTGATTGTC
>JBMSHA010000084.1:0-7563 GCA_049416245.1 Flavobacteriales bacterium
TGCATTTCCAATTTTTGGGCCGGCTTCATCCGGAGGGTGTTCAAATTGTCAAAAGCGTTCGCGGCATCTTTCCAATCACGCTTCCGGTAGAGGAAGTCAGCGTAATCCCACTGCGCTTGGCGCCCAAGTGGATGTTCGGGATAGGTTTGCAAAAAGGCTTGCACTTGTTGTTCAGCATCTGTATGTTGAAGTTGAATCGCACAAGACGCGATGCGGTAATCGGCCAAAGCCCGCTTCGTAGCTGGTGCATCAGGGTGGCCATCGGTCCATTTCGCATAATGGTGTTGGGCGACGGCGTACTTCTGGTGGTCCCAAGAGGTCGTCGCTTTTTCCCAATCCGAATTTTTCCAAGTTTGCGAGAAGGCGTGTGGCGAAATGCAGCAAACGGCTGCCATGCAGCTAAACCGAGCGATGTTGAGTCGTATCATGAACTTCGAAAGTCTTTCCTACCGAAGGTACCGCCAACGTGTCAGCGCCTCGGAAGCGGCGTTTGAAGTTCTCAACGGGTCAGCGTGCGTTTTTTAGGTCGGATAAATCACAAAATTTGCTTCCAAAGAAGGGCTGAGTGGACCTTGAATTCAATCTTTATCACGGGTCCTGATGGCGACAGTAGTAATGTCTGCAATCATGACACCTGAAGCTTGGAAGGCCATTTCCAATGAAGGTGCGCTTACCGCATTGATTTCCTCCTCGGCAGCACCGGCATTCTTCAGTAAATGTTTTTGCAAATCCACCGAGACGGTATCGTAAAACGCCTCTCCGAGGAAATAGACCGTTTTGCCTTGGAGGCTTTCCTTCGGGAGGAAAAAGGCGTGGTCTTTCATGAAAACCATGACCGTGTCATCATGGGGACCTTTTACGCTCATCCAGCATCCAACGTCAGAACAGCTCTGAACGATGACGGACTCAAAGAGACCTGCAGCCGCTCCCGTTTTGTTCAACATATCGGAAGCCTCTTGGGTTGAAATCCGCTGTTGGTAATCGGAAATACTATCTCCGAAAAATGACCAATGTGTCTCGGTACCAACGTCAATTGAAGGGGGATTTTCCGATTGGCACGCGATCAGTATGGACGCCATTAACGCGACGGTGAGCAAAGAAGAGGGGGTGGTCATCAAAGGAAAATTGTGAACGGTACTAGTTCTTCAGCCGTATCTCAAATTCAGTTCGGCGGTTCTTGGATCTGCCTTCCTCTGTGTCATTGGAAGCAATGGGGAGCGATTGGCCGAATCCTGCTGAAGTGACGCGATCCGCCGGAACCCCATATTCCGTTAGGGCGTTGGCTACAGCAGCGGCTCGTTTTTCGGAAAGAGATTGGTTTTCAGCTTGTTGCCCTCGATTGTCTGTATGTCCTTTGATGTGAACTCCGATGGCTTCATTGCGCAACAAGTACTCCGCGAAAAGTTCCAACATGAGTTCGCTTGTACGGTTAATGGCCGCCGAATTCGTGGCAAATTGAATGTCTCCAATTTCGAAAGCCTCTCCGTTTTTCGCTTGCTCCAGTGTCACATCGGCAACGTGTGTATCGGGAAGGGTCCCTTTGCTGATGGATTCGTGGTCGAATACAACTTGTGTCTCAAAAGCAATGCCATCGGCTTCAGCGACTAACAACACGTCCTCACCGGATCGAGCCCGGACGACCGAAGCGAAGTGACCGTCAACCTGGTCAAAGGCAATTTCTTGCACGTCTTTGGATTGAGCATATTGGAGGTAGAGTCGTGCTCCTTCTGGAACATTCCCATCAGTTCCTTCTAACGATCCTTGCATGATGAATACAGTTTCCGGTCGGAACGCCTCGGGCATCTCAAACTGCATGATGTCCATAGCCTGCGTACCGTTCCTTCTTGCGGCAAAGAAGGCTTCTTGGCCATTGGTGCTGACCACCAATCCGTGCTCATCACCGGTTGTGTTCAATGGGGCTCCAAAATTTTTGGCTTCCCCCCAACGATTGAATTCATCCCTTTGACACATCCAAATGTCATACCCGCCACCTCCGGGTTGGCGGTCGCTTGCGAAATACAAGGTGTTGCCATCGGGGTGGAGAAACGGCGCTTTATCGTTGAACGGGGAATTGATCGGACTCGGCAACGGGATGGGGGCGGACCAATTTCCATCTTGGTCCCGGATGGAACGGTAGATGTCCATGGTGGCATTGCCGTTTGCATCTTTCGACGATCCGGCATTCACACCCGCAAAAAACAGTTCATGACCGTCGGAACTCAGTGCGGGTTGTGCTTCCCAACCGTCGGGCGTATTCAGCGCATCCACCGGTTCCAATGCGTCCCAAACATAAAAGTAGGCTCCTGTTTCATCTCGGTCCACGATTTCGTAGCGCGTTACGTAGATGTCGATGTTGTCGGGATTTTGGGGAGTTGGGTTGGCAGCCGCGATATACAATTCGCGGTTGTCCACTGAAATACTGGCTCCTCCGTATCGCGCGCCGGCGTTGAAAGGGGATTCCAATGGGATGCCCGAATCGAAGGGCTGTCCTGTCCTGCGTTCTGCCACGTGGAACAATTCCAATTCAGTGGTAATCACATCTCCTTTTGCCTTGTGACGAGCCCTGCGGGTAAAGAAAAGCATGGAACCATCTGGCGATAAGGCTGGCAAGAATTCATCCGTTTGGGTGCTAACCGGCTCCACTGGAACGGGAACATACTGACCATCGTATTGCCAAAAATCCAGATAGAACTGAATCAATGGCTTCACTTCCTCAACTTCTTTCAATTGCTGCGATCTGCGCTTGCCAAGGATCTCTTCGCTGCCGGCCGGAAACCGCTCATATTCTTGAAAGTAGTCCAAAGCCGATTGATAATCGCGGTCGGCATAAGCCATGGCTCCGAGCATGTAAAAAGCATCTGCTCGGTACTCAGGGCATTTGTCTACGAGCAAACCAAGTGGATGCCTCGCAGGCTGAAAGCTGCCGTTTGAGCGCTTGATGGCATTGAACTCCAAGCGGCCCCACTCGAATAAACACGCCATGCATTGGTCATCCAGGTCATACGCTTCTTCCAAGAATTCAACCCGCTCGCTGCGATCATATTTGGAGCCGTTTTGGCCTTTTTCGAGCAATTTGGAAGCTTTGCCGGTAGGTTCGGCAAAGCAATCGAGCTCGTCCTCATCCCATTGCGCGATGGCCACATGCACGAGCGGGAGTAACAAGCAAACCAGGGTCCGTCGAATCAAGCCAATCATCCGCATGATGTGCAGCGTTATTTGTCAGTTATGCGTAGGATTCAATTCGTTTTCAGTTGCCGCAATGATGGAAGAAACGGCACCGTCACCGGTTACATTGACCACCGTGCGGCACATGTCCAAAATTCGGTCGATGGGAAAAATCAATGCGATCCACGCCGGGTTGCGCCCTACGCTTTCCAGTACAATGATCATCAAGACCAATCCTGCAGAAGGAACAGCTGCCGCACCAATGGAGGCCAAAGTTGCGGTCAGTACGATGACGGCTTGTTGGCCCAATGCCAGATCGACCTGGTGAAATTGAGCCAACGCGACCACAGCAATGGCTTGGTACATGCTGGTTCCGTCCATATTGACCGTAGCTCCAATGGGAAGCACAAAGGACGAAGTGCGCGTACTCACGCCGAGCCGATCATGAACACATTGCATGGTCACAGGCAAAGTGGCGACCGAACTGGAGGTGGAGAAAGCCGTCAATTGGGCATCGCGCATGCCTTTTTGGAATTGTTTCCATCCCATTGATTTGACCAGCAAACTGACCAAAGCAGGATAAAAAACGAACACCATGATGGCCAGTCCGAGTACCACAACCAATCCGTAACGAAGGAGGAAGCTAAGCAACTGTTGCAGCATTTCAGGTTCAGTTCCTGCGGCTTTCACGATTTGTCCAGCCATCAATGCAAAGACGAAAAATGGCATGGCTTTCATCACAACCCAGACCATTTGCACGAATACCTCATTCAATGAATCCACGGCTCGAACGAGTGGAGATTTTTTCTCTTCGGGCAGTCCCACCACCACAATGCCGAAGAAGATGGCGAAGAAGATGATTTGCAACATGCTCATGTCGACCAATGAGCCAAAAATGTTTTTCGGTACCAAGTCCACCAAGGGTTGCAATGGGCCTGAGCTTTTTGTTTTTGTAGCCTTGGTGAGTTTGTCAGAAACCCATTCGTTGCTTTCGATTTGTTCTGCTCTGATGGCCTCTACGATCGCTGCACGGGCGGGGTCATTTGACAGATTGATGTTGTCGAGCTTTTGAACTCCATTGGCGTCGCGCCAGAGCTCATAACGAATGCGATTCGCCTCCAACAGATCCGGATCGGCACCTGCACCAGGTTGGAAAATGTTCACCAGAAAGAGACCGATGACCACAGCGGCCATCGTCGTTGCGATATACGTCAACAACGTTTTTACCCCCATCCGGCCCAATTTTTTAATGTTTCCCAGGCTCGTTACTCCACTGATGATGCTGAAAAGAACCAGAGGAACAGCGATGAGTTTGAGCAGGTTGATGAAAATGTCACCAAACGGCTGAATGTATGCGAGTGTGAATTCATTCCATCCCCAGCTGACGCTGCACCATGCATACGCTACCCCGAGGAGCAAGCCAATGATCACTTGCCAATGTAATGCCAGTCCCTTCATGCCTCTAATTTACGGGCAGATGGGCCTGAGAACCTCGTGAAATCAAAGCTGTGCAGCGCGGTTTATCAACCAATGATCCACCAATACCAACAACGTCATGGCTTCTACCAACGGCACGGCCCTGGGCAATACGCACGGATCGTGCCGCCCTTTGCCTTCAATGACAACGCGCTCCCCTTTTCGATTGATGGATTCTTGAGGCTGCTGAATCGTCGAAACCGGCTTGAAACCCAATCGGATGACGAGGGGTTGACCGGAAGTGATGCCGCCCTGAATGCCGCCGCTGTGGTTTGTTTGGGTTCGGGCGTTTCCGATTTCGTCAGTCGTCCAGATATCGTTGTGGTCAGCGCCTGTCATCAGTGTCCCTGCCAATCCAGAGCCGATTTCCATGCTCTTGACTGCGGGCAGGCTCCAAAGTCCATGGGCCAATGAAGCTTGGAATTTATCGAACACCGGTTCGCCAAGCCCAGCTGGGATTCCGGTGCTGACCAAAACAACTGCACCGCCTACGGTGTTGCCCGCTTGCTTGACGGATTCGATGCGCTGCGCCATGGCTTCAGCCGTGGGCTTGTGAGGACACCGCGTGGGATGCGCATCGATTTGTTCTCGGGTGTACCATGACGGAGCTCCGGGAATGGCGATGTCTTGAACACGTTCGACGTACGCATTCAGGTCCATTCCTTGCCCAGAGAGGATTTGGCGCGCCACAGCTCCAGCCACCACCCGGCAAGCTGTTTCACGCGCCGATGACCTTCCGCCGCCGCGGTAATCTCGGAATCCGTATTTCGCGTCGTAGGTGAAATCGGCATGGGAGGGGCGGAATGCTTCAGCGAGGTGATCGTAATCTTCGGAGCGTTGGTCTGCGTTGCGGATGATGAAGCCGAGGGGAGCACCCGTGGTGCGGCCCTGAAATAATCCGCTCAGCCATTCAACTTCATCTGATTCCTTGCGTTGGGTGGTGAGGCCGGATTGTCCGGGCCTGCGCCTGTCCATTTCAACTTGCACGGCTTCGAGGTCAAGCTGGAGTCCAGCTGGACACCCGTCGATCACGCCGCCAATAGCCGTACCGTGGGACTCACCGAAGGTGGTCAATTTGAAAAGTGTCCCAAAGCTATTTCCCGCCATAAAACAAAGGTAGGGAACGCGTTTAGGGATTACTACCTTGCGGGCATGCGAATGCTTTGGAAAAACATCAAGGGCCTGGTTGGAGCGTACGATGTGCCTCCCAGTCGGCTCAACGGGAAAGAGATGCGCGACTTTCTTGTGATTGAAAACGCCTGGTTGGCCATCGATTCGGGTCAAATAATCGATTTCGGTTCGATGGATACATTTCCGGGGATTGCGGATTGGAACGGTCTGGAAGTATTGGATTGTACCGGACGATTTGTGCTACCAGCCTGGTGTGATAGCCACACTCATTTGGTTTATGCCACGGATCGGTCTGAAGAGTTTTTGAGCCGCGTCCAAGGGAAGAGTTACCAAGAAATTGCAGAGGAAGGCGGCGGAATCTTGAATTCCGCCAAGGCGTTGCAAGCCATGAGCGAAGAGGCGTTGTATGAAGATGCCCACGCACGACTTGAAAGAGCCATTGCACAAGGCACGGGAGCGATTGAAATCAAAAGCGGCTACGGCCTCAGTGCAGAGGCCGAAATGAAAATGTTGCGGGTCATCCAGCGTTTGGCGAACACGTCGCCCATTCCCATTCGCCGAACCTTTTTGGCGTGTCATGCAATTCCCAAAGGGGATTGGGATGCACAGCGATGGACGCAACACATGGTACAGGATGTGCTTCCATCGGTCATCCAAGAAGGATTGGCGGATTATGTGGATGCCTTTTGCGAGGAAGGGTATTTCGGTTTGGACGAAGTCGAATTCCTCTTGAAAGCGACTCAATCAGCGGGTTTGCCTGCAAAAATTCACGTGAATCAATTCAATGCATTCGGTGCTGTTCCGCTGTGCGCGAAATACAACGCCGTTTCCGTGGATCATTTGGAAGAATTGAATGCAGAAGATGTTGAGGCCTTGCAAGCCTCGAACGCCAGCGGGAATGCCGGTACCATGGCCACGGCTCTTCCGGGATGTTCTTATTTTTTGGGGATACCCTATACTCCGGCTCGGCGCTTGATGGATGCCAACGTACCGTTGGCCATCGCAACAGACTACAATCCAGGTTCGGCGCCATCGAGTAACATGGCTCGGATCGTTCAGCTGGCGATTCTGAAAATGAATATGTTGCCCATAGAGGCCATTGCGGCAGCTACGCTGAACGGCGCTGCGGCCATGGGTGTTTCCGACCGAGCTGGTGCGGTTGCACGGGGTCGGCAGGCCAATTTGCTCTTGACGCGGCCGTTGCCGGGTTTGCAGGCGTTTGGATACGATTTTGGGGTTGAGCCGGTTGAAAAGGTGTTCATTGATGGAATGGAACGTTGAGCTATTTCCATCTCCATCCACTTAATTTCGGGCGGTAAACTTGGAACCGATGCAACGACTTGTAGAATGTGTGCCCAATATTTCTGAAGGGCGCAACCGGGCAGTTATTGATGCTGTAGCCGGTGTGGTAGAATCTGTGGAGGGTGTGCGCCTTTTGGACGTCGACCCCGGCAAATCCACGAATCGGACCGTGATCACGTTTGTGGGGCCTCCGGAAACAGTGGGTGAGGCGGCATTTCGCCTGATCAAAAAGGCGGCTGAATTGATTGATATGACGAAGCATCGTGGAGAACATCCACGGATGGGAGCGACGGATGTTTGTCCTTTTGTTCCGGTGAGCGGCGTGACCATGGAAGAATGTGCGGCCATCGCCCATGCTGTAGGAGAGCGCGTGGGAGCGGAGTTGGGCATTCCCGGTTATTTCTATGAAACTGCTGCCAAAACGCCGCAACGTCAAAACCTCGCTCATTGCATAAAGGGTCAATACGAGGGGCTGGCGAAGCTCGAAAC
>JBMSHA010000085.1:0-7489 GCA_049416245.1 Flavobacteriales bacterium
CAAGCTAACCACTGACCCTTACAGCCATGAATAAGGTATTCCATGTAATGTATGATGATGACGACACGCTGAAGGACGCGGCGTCGGCATTGGTAGCGAAAGGCATCCGGGTCAAGGAGGTGTTCTCTCCTTTCCCGGTCCACGGAATTGATCCCATCATCGGAGTGAAGCGAACACGCTTGGGCATTGCGGCGTTCATGTACGCCACCACGGGCACGACGTTGGCCCTGCTCGGGATGTGGTACTTCATGATTTCGGATTGGCCGATGAACATCGGGGGTAAGCCAAGCTTCTCCTTGATCGAGAATTTACCAGCGTTCATTCCGGTGACGTTCGAGTTTTCGGTTCTATGCGGAGCTCACGGGATGGCCATTACGTACTTGTTGCGCAACGGGACGTTGCCGGGAATGCCGGCTTCGAATCCGGATCCTCGCACGACAGATGACAAATTTGTCATGGAGATTACCACGGAACAGAACGCTATGTCTGCGGACGAATTGGAAGCAGCCATCAAAGAAACACCGTTGTTCGAGTTGAGCATCAAAGACTATAAATGATGAATATCCGGTATAGCATTGTTTTATCAGCTGTAGTAACGCTCCTTGTTGCTACAACGGGTTGTGTAAACGATCCGGACAGCCCAGGTTTGGAATACATGCCTGACATGTATCGATCGCCTGCGGTAGAAGCTTATGTGGATTACGGTCAGGACCCGTACCAAGTTGGAGAGGAAGTTGCTTCAGCACAACGCCTGGTGCAATCGGCGCGTAAGCCGGTAGCGGGTACCATTCCCTTCAATCCAGATGCCATGGATTTCGTGATGCCTTACCCTTACCCGAATACAGTGGAGGGTTATGAGGCTGCAGGGGCGAATTTGATGTCGCCATTGGCATCGGTGGGCCAAGCGGAAATCGAAGCAGGTCAAGAAATCTACACCTTGATGTGCACCCAGTGCCACGGAGAGGAGGGAAAGGGAGACGGAGCCTTGAGCCGCAACGGACACATCCAGGGCATCCCGAGTTACAGCGATAAATTGAAGGATCTGCCAGAAGGAAAGATGTACCACACGTTGACCTACGGCAAGGGCCTGATGGGCTCTCATGCTTCTCAGTTGTCTCAAAAGGACCGATGGCTTGTCATTGAATACATCAAAGTATTGCAGCAAGGCGGTGAAATGCCTGAGTTTGACGAGAACGGCAATGTGGTGAAATCGGCGTCTGCTGAAGCAGGAGATGCTATGGCTATGAATAATTGATCATGGAATTCAAATTCGAAGGACGTACGAAATTGATCACCCAAGTCCTGATGGGCATTGGGTTGATTGCACTCATCGGCGGATTTTTGACCGATGGGACTGATCACCACCAACGTTGGTGGGCGAACCTGCTTATTAATGGCTTTTTCTGGTTTTCCATTTCGCTTGCGGCGCTTTTCTTTTACGCGTTGAACTACGCCGTAGAGGCTTCTTGGTCGGCGCTGATTAAGCGCTTGTTCGAGGCCATGTGGCATTTCTTGCCTATTGGCGGTGGCATCATCATTTTGGTTTTGGCGGCGGGACATTTCTTCCATGCCCACCATTTGTACCATTGGATGGATACCAGCCTGTATCACGAATTCATGGTGATGGATGGGGACCATGCGACGTATGTCGATGAAGCCGTCGAAGGGGCCGTTGCCAATCCGAATTACGATCACATCATCGCGGGCAAGCAGCCTTACTTCGCAACATGGTTCTTTTGGTTGCGAACCTTGGGCTATGTCGCGACGTTCCTGATTTTCGCGCGACTTTTCCGCAAGTGGTCATTGCTCGAAGACGAACAGCCTAGCCTGGATTTGCACTACAAGCAATTCCGACGCAGTGCCCTGTTCCTTGTGTTCTTTGCGGTATTCAGCTCTATGCTGGCATGGGATTGGATCATGTCAATTGACGTGCACTGGTTCTCCACCCTCTTCGGATGGTACTTGTTCTCTGGAATGTGGGTGAGCTTCATGATCATGCTCAATTTGGGTTTGATTTGGTTGCGCAGCAAGGGATACTATCAAGAGGTGACGTCGAGCCACATGCATGACATTTCCAAGTGGATGTTTGCTATTTCCATGTTGTGGAGCTATTTGTGGGTGAGCCAATTCTTGTTGATTTGGTACGCCAACATTCCGGAGGAAGTGACGTATTACACGCAGCGTTTCTTTTCAGATTACCAAGTTCCCTTCATGTTGACCTTCGCGATCAATTTTGCCGTGCCGTTCTACACTTTGCTGCCAAGGGATACCAAGCGGAACCCTTCTTTTATCATTCCTGTAGGCTTGCTCATCTTCGTTGGGCATTTTGCGGATGTTTATCTGCTTGTCATACCCGGAACGCTTTTCGACCACAATGAATTCGGTATTTTTGAGGTAGCGTTGTTCCTTGGTTTCCTCGGGCTCTACTTGAACCGCACGTTGAATGCGCTGAGTAAGGCACCTTTGATTCCTAAGAATCACCCGATGCTTCAAGAATCGAAAGAACTCCACTATTGATCGCAAGAACTTTTAAGTGATGAAATTGCTCATTCTCCTTGTTGTTGTTCTCGGATTGGTTGCTGCGGTGCAACTGTCCAAAGTCTACCAGCTTTCCATCTCATTGCGTGGAAAGCGGGAAGAGGACATTTCTGAAGCGGACAACCGTTTGAACGGAGGCGCCTGGTTGGCCTTCATGGTGCTGTTTTATGCCTCGTTCATTTGGCTGTTGGTTCGTTATGGTTCGTACGGAACACCTCCTGCTTCCGAGCACGGATTGGCGGTGGACCAGTTGATGAACTTCAACATGGCCATCATTTTCACGGTATTCTTCATCGTGAATACGTTCTTATTCTGGTTTGCAGCGAAGTATTACTACCGAGCAGATCGCAAGGCACGATTCTTTGCCCATGACAACCGACTCGAGTTGGTTTGGACGGTCATCCCTTCCATCGTTCTGGCGGTGATCATCGCATATGGATTGAAGACTTGGAATCAAATGACAGGCGAGGCCAGCGAAGACGCTCTCCGCGTTGAGTTGTATTCCAAGCAATTTGACTGGACGGCGCGGTACCCTGGCAATGACGGCGAGTTTGGATTGGCCAATTACAACCTGATCACACCCATGAATGCCTTGGGCATCGTTACGGCGGATGGCATTGAAGAGGCGCTCGAAGAAATCGAGGCGAAGATTGCCAAGGTTGAGCAAGAAATCACGTTCGAAAAGGGACACTTACTTGCCGAACGTGCAGCGTTGCAGGAGCAATTGGCCGGTGACGACCACCACGGACACGATGACCATGCAGATCACGACGATCATGGTCACGATGACCATGCAGATCACGCCGATCACGGCCACGATCACGGCGCATTGAAGGCGGTGCTGGAAGCACGAATTCACGAGATCGACGGCATGTTGGCCTCGGATAAGGTGATCATTTTGACCGATGCCGCTTACGAAGCGAAGGAGGACAAATTGTACCGCTTGCAACGTCACCGTCAACGAATTCAGGAAATTCGTGAATTCAATTTTGATGGGGAATTGAGCGCATGGGAAGCAGGCATGGACGACCAAATCGTCAAAGGTGAGTTCCATTTGCCTGTGGGCCGTGAGGTGGAATTTGTATTCCGCTCACGCGATGTCATTCATTCGGCATATATGCCTCAATTTCGCGCGCAAATGAATACGGTACCCGGCGTACCTACCCGGTTCAAAATGACGCCAACCATTACCACGGATTCCATGCGAACCGTGCTCAATGATCCGGATTTCGATTACGTTTTGCTTTGCAACAAGGTTTGTGGTGCTGCGCACTTCAACATGCAAATGAAGGTCGTGGTTGAGTCCGAAGAACAATACGAAGCTTGGTTGTCAGAGCAAAGTGAATTCCTTGTGAAAGAAGGGGAAGACGAGGCGGAGATGGAAAAAGCTTCGGCACAGAAAAAAACTACTAACGTAACTGCATCATTGTAATTATGGGAGCACACGCACATCATCACGAAGAGAGCTTTATTTCAAAGTACGTCTTCTCGCACGATCACAAGATGATCTCCAAGCAATTCTTGGTGACCGCCATTGTGATGGGCATTGTCGCCGTAATGTTGTCGGTATTCTTCCGATTGCAGTTGGGTTGGCCGGGCGAGAGCTTCGCCATTCTCGAAACGTTCCTCGGTAAGTGGGCACCCGGTGGTGTACTCGATCGCAACGCCTACCTGGCGCTGGTGACGATTCACGGAACCATCATGGTCTTTTTTGTATTGACCGGGGGACTGTCGGGTACGTTCTCCAATTTGCTAATTCCATTGCAAATTGGCGCGCGTGACATGGCTTCGGGCTTCCTGAACATGCTCAGCTACTGGTTCTTCTTCTTTTCGAGCGTGATCATGATTCTGTCATTGTTCGTTGAGGGAGGAGCGGCGTCAGGTGGATGGACGGTTTATCCGCCGCTCAGCGCCTTGCCACAAGCCATGCCAGGAAGTGGAATGGGGATGACGCTATGGTTGATTTCGATGGTGCTGTTCGTGGTCAGCTCGCTCTTGGGCGGTTTGAACTACGTGGTGACGGTGATCAACCTGCGCACGAAGGGTATGTCGATGACGCGTTTGCCATTGACCATTTGGGCCTTCATGGTGACCGCGATTTTGGGAGTCTTGAGCTTTCCTGTATTGGTATCAGCGGTAGTTCTGCTGTTGATGGACCGAACGATGGGAACGGCATTCTACTTGTCAGACATCTTCATCGGAGGTGAGGCATTGGATGTGACCGGTGGTTCTCCCATTTTGTACCAGCACTTGTTCTGGTTCTTGGGTCACCCTGAGGTGTACATCGTATTGTTGCCCGCTTTGGGTTTGAGTTCTGAGGTCATCGCGACGAATGCCCGCAAGCCTATTTTCGGGTATAAGGCTATGGTGGGCTCGATCCTCGGAATCGGATTCTTGAGCTTTATCGTTTGGGGTCACCACATGTTTGTTACCGGGATGAACCCGTTCATCGGTTCGGTGTTCGTTTTCACGACGCTTTTGATCGCCATTCCTTCAGCGGTAAAGGCATTTAACTACATCACCACGCTGTGGCAGGGCAACATCCGGTTCACGCCGGCAATGCTGTTCAGTGTCGGCTTGGTGAGCACGTTTGTCACCGGAGGATTGACGGGCATCATTTTGGCCGACTCTGCATTGGACGTCAACGTGCACGACACGTATTTCGTGGTAGCACACTTCCACATCGTGATGGGGATGTCTGCGATCTTCGGGATGTTGGCTGGAATCTACCACTGGTTCCCGAAGATGTTTGGTCGCATGATGAACACGAAGTTGGGTTTTGCACACTTCTGGGTGACGCTGATTTGCGGCTACGGAGTATTCTTCCCCATGCACTTCGTAGGCATTGCGGGTGCACCGCGCCGGTACTACGAGTACAGCAACTTTGACTTTTTGGATTCGGTGATGGACTTACAGCCGATCATTTCCACGTTTGCCATCGTCGGAGCGGTGGGACAGTTGTTCTTCTTGTTCAACTTCTTCTACAGCATCTTCTACGGTCAGAAAGCGGTGCAAAACCCTTGGAAGTCGAACACGTTGGAGTGGACCACGCCGGTTGCTCACGTTCACGGTAACTGGGAAGGCGCTCTGCCAGAGGTACACCGTTGGGCATACGATTATTCGAATCCAGCACACGAGGACGATTTTGTTCCTCAAACTACGCCAGCATTGGCGGGTGAGGAGATTCACTAAACGCGCTGAAAAGAATGTGAAAGCCCTGCCGAATACCGGTGGGGCTTTTTTATGGTTTCCCGAATTAAATTGCAGGCATGATGGAGGACTTTGATTTGCGGAATGAGGCGGCCCAGCCGTCCGACGGGGAACTGGACCAGGTGTTGCGTCCTGCGCGATTTGATGATTTCACGGGACAGCGGGCGGCACTGGAAAACCTCGGAATATTCGTTCAAGCGGCGGCGAATCGTGGGGAGGCCCTTGATCACACTTTGTTGCACGGCCCGCCGGGTCTGGGGAAAACGACCCTTGCGAACATCATCGCGAATGAGTTGGGCGTTTCCATCCGCACCACCTCCGGTCCCGTCCTGGACAAACCCGGAGATCTCGCGGGGCTGCTCACCAACCTCGAAACCAACGATGTGCTTTTCATCGACGAAATTCACCGCCTCTCCCCGGTCGTGGAAGAGTACCTCTACAGCGCTATGGAGGACTACCGGATTGATTTGGTCATCGACGCGGGCCCCAATGCGCGAACGGTGCAAATCGAATTGAATCCCTTCACTTTGGTGGGTGCTACGACCCGTTCTGGCCTTTTGACGGCGCCATTGCGTGCTCGTTTCGGCATCAACTTGCGGTTGCAGTACTACGACGCGAAAACATTGACCGACATTGTCGAGCGCAGTGCCGGTATCCTGAACATGCCCATAGAACATGCAGCGGCATATGAAATCGCATCGCGTTCTCGGGGGACACCCCGAATTGCAAACGCCTTGCTGCGCCGAGTCCGTGACTTCGCTGAAATCAAGGGAGATGGGACCATCAACTTGGGCATCACCGAGTTTGCTTTGGATGCGCTCAATGTGGACCGAAAGGGCCTTGACGAAATGGACAACCGCATCTTATCAGCACTCATCGACAAATTCAACGGCGGACCGGTCGGCGCGTCCACGATTGCCACGGCCATCGGTGAAAATCCTGGGACATTGGAGGAGGTCTATGAGCCTTATCTGATCCAAGAGGGATTGCTCATTCGCACACCGCGTGGCCGGCAAGCCACACCTGCAGCATACGCCCACCTCGGCAAGAAGCCGCAGGGAACTTCAGGGACGCTGTTCAACGATTGAAATGTCGAGGACACGACAATTGGCATTCACCAGAAAGCAAGGGCTCATTGAGCAAGCCAAGTTGTTGGGCTTTTCTTCGGTAGGCGTGGCAAAGGCGGACTTTTTGGAGGAAGAGGCGCCGCGGTTGGAGGAGTGGCTCAAGCGAGGTTATGCAGGAGATATGCATTACCTGGAACGGAATGCCGACAAGCGACTCGATCCGCGGTTGCTTGTGCCGGGAGCCAAGAGCGTGGTCTCACTTTTGTTCAATTACCACGCTCCTTCCGAGCGGCCAAGCGACGATGCGCCGCGAATTGCCAGCTATGCGCAAGGCCAAGACTATCATTATGTGCTCAAATGGAAGCTGAAAGAGCTCATGAAATGGGCCCAAGCAGAATGGGGTGATGTGAACGGACGGGTCTTCGTGGACTCTGCGCCCGTTCATGAAAGGGCTTGGGCGGTGCGGAGCGGCCTCGGTTGGATAGGAAAGAACAGCCTGCTGCTCAATCAAAGGATGGGAAGTTTTTTTTTCATTGCGGAGTTGATCATTGATGTGGACCTGGAGCCGGATTCGCCGGTGACGGATCATTGCGGCACATGCACGCGTTGCATTGATGCGTGCCCGACGGGAGCCATCATTCAGGCGGGAGTGGTCGATGGCTCCAAGTGCATCA
>JBMSHA010000086.1:0-7434 GCA_049416245.1 Flavobacteriales bacterium
GCCGTGGCCAAGTGAAGGGCAATCGACCGCTCGGGTTGTACGAACCATCGAGCACCTGCGCAATGGCTGGTCCTCCATAATCGCCGGGCAAATACGCCATCACAATGGCATCCATCAGCGGCTCGATGTCATCGAATGTACGTGGACGACCTTCAATGAAGACGCCCACAACCGGTAGACCCAGAGCGTGGACCGAGCGAACCAATTCCTTTTGGTTGGAATACAAACTCAAATCCTCATCGTCCCCTACAAACTCGGTATACGGCATCTCCCCCAATGCCAACACCACCGTGGAGGGGCTCACTCGACGGATTTCCGACAGAACGCGAGCGATGTCATCGTCCGAAAAATCTATATCCAAAACGGCGTCTTCAATGCGATCTGCCCCAAACTGCTCTATCATGGCCTCCACGAGGTGCGGCCTACCCGGTGTGTTATAACGCGAATCCGTTCCTTGCCATGTACCCGTCCATCCGCCGTTCAATGCGTTCAAGCTGTGAGCTGTAGGCCCGGTCACAAACACTTTGCCGGTACCCCCAATGGGCAAGAGCGGTTGGTCAGGATAAACGGCATGTTGACCCTCGTTTTTCAAGAGGGTAATGGATTCCAACGCTGCACGCGCCGCTGGGCCCTCAAACGCTGATTTTTCCGGATACGCTTCAAGCGGTGGTGGAAACCCTTGATTCTCGAAGAGTCCAAGTTTCCATTTCATCTGCAAGATCCGTCGCACCGACTCATCGATGCGTTCTTCCGAGATGATTCCTTCCTCAACCAATTCAACGAGCGCTTCACTGAATTCGAAGTCCAGCGGCACCATCGCCATGTCCACCCCCGCATCAATTGCCATGCGCGTGGCCTCCTTGTAGTCCGCTGCCACCCGGTGGCGGGAGTACAGGAACTTAATATCGGCCCAATCCGTCACAACCACACCTTCGAAGCCCAATTCATTTCGCAGCAAGTCCGTGAGCAAATGCCGGTTTGCGTGCACCGGAACGCCATTGATTTCGCCGCTGTTGACCATGATGGACATGGCGCCTGCGTCAATGGCAGCCTTGAAAGACGGTAAAAAATACTCGCGCAATTCGCGCTCGGGAATCCATGCGGGCGTCCGATCCTTTCCAGACAATGAAAAACCGTATCCAAAAAAGTGCTTCAGTGTTGCAGCAAATCGGACGTCACTGTTTTGGTACCCTCGTACCATGGCAACCCCCATGCGGGAGGCCAACAAGGGGTCTTCGCCAAACGTCTCCCAAAAACGCGGCCAACGAGGGTCCCGTCCCAGGTCCAATACCGGCGAAAAATTCCACGGAATGCCGCATGCGACTACTTGTTTCGCGGTCGCGGCCGCATTGGCCCGAACTAAATCTTCATTCCACGTCGCTGCGAGCCCGATTTGCTGCGGTCCCAGAACGGCTCCTGCCGTGTACGTGGGACCGTGGATGGCATCTACTCCATAGAGAACCGGAATCTTCGAATCCTTTTTAGCGGCAATCGTCTGAATATCGGTGATGAATTCATGCCACTTCTGGGGCGAGTGGGCATGGTTGCCGCAATTCAAAATGCTTCCTACTTCGTAGTCTATCAATACGTGATGAGCAAGGGCTGAATCGATGTGTTGGGGTTCGATGAGCTGCTTGTTCTCAGATGGCAGCATCGTCTCGATAGCCAGCTGGGTCATTTCCCCAACTTTTTGTTTGATGCTCATCTCGGCCATCAATGAATCGATGAACGTATCGCTGGCACTGTCATCTAAACGCGGGCTTACCCCACACCCAGCAGCAGCAATGAGCATTGCGCCGAGGATAGAAAAACAATGAAAATTGAGCGATAAGTTCACTTGAAGAGAGCACGATTCACCTACGAGATTGCCTAGTACATTGCTCTGGCCGGTGTGCAAGTTACACGTTTATTTTGATTTAGAGATGTTTTTGACTTCGCATATTTTTCATGCGCTCAACGTGTTCCACTTCCTATCTTGGCGCAACCGATGTTGTTATTATTACAAAGATTCTGGCCAGTCGCTTGCTTGGTGTTGGGAATTGGTTTCATAACCGGTTGTGGCAAATCGTTTCGTGAGCCCGGTGTTGGCCTCGTCCATTGGGAACTGCATCATGCTCCAACCCAACGCTGGCTTCCCGTACATGTACCGGGAGATGTCATGACGGACCTCTTGGAACATGGACTGATTGAAGACCCGTTTCACGGTGTAAACGAGACCCATTTGCAGTGGATCGAAAACGAAAACTGGACGTACAGGACCCGGGTTTCCGCTGCAGATTATCCACATCATGCGGTGCTGCGGCTGAACGGTCTGGATACTTACGCACGGGTCACGGTCAACGATTCATTGCTGTTGGAAACGAGCAATGCGCACCGCGCCTACGAAGTACCGCTTCCGGCAGATGCGGCGCATTGGGACATCGCAATCCACTTCGACCCTGCGGTTGCGCGAGGACAGGAAATCTTAAACACCCAGCCTCGCGTCATCCCCGTGAGCAACGAGATCAAGCCCATCGGCACCCAAACGAGTAGCGTCACGCGGAAGCCCTATT
Source organism: Flavobacteriales bacterium (assembly GCA_049416245.1). Taxonomy (GTDB): domain Bacteria; phylum Bacteroidota; class Bacteroidia; order Flavobacteriales_D; family Sanyastnellaceae; genus UA16. The sequence continues at coordinate 2,553 of JBMSHA010000086.1, forward strand.
ACCACTTCGGTTGGGATTGGGGACCCCGGTTCGTATCTGCTGGCATTTCCGGTGCGGTCACCATCGCAGCAGCGGACCAACCGCAAACTTCCCAAAACCGCATCACCACGGAAATCTCTTCCAACGGTTCGGCTACCATTGCATTTCAGCCCGCGGGAAATTGGCCGGATGGCACGTGGCACGTGGAGCATCCTGACGGTTCATCCAGCTCACCAAGCGCGTCAGAAACGCCACATGAGTGGAAGGTTCAAATTCCCGACGCGGAATTGTGGTGGCCCAATGGCATGGGCGATCAACCGCTGTACCGGCTCGTTTGGAATCCCGACGACAGCGACTATCATGGTCTCGAGTGGAACATTGGGTTGCGGACTATTGAGTGGGTTCGGGAGCGCGACGAATGGGGGCGGTCATTTGCTTGCCAAGTCAATGGTGTGCCCATGCACGCACGAGGGGCCAACTTGATTCCTGCCGATTTCTTCCCGGTACGAGGATGGGAAACCGAATTGGATCGCTTGCAAAGTGCTGTAGATGCCAACATGAACATGGTGCGGATCTGGGGCGGCGCGACCTACCCCAGCGAGCAATTTTTTGATTTTTGCGATGCGAACGGATTGTTGGTTTGGCAAGATTTCATGTTTGCGTGCGCCATGGTTCCGGAAGACTCGGCCTATGTGGAAAATGTCCGGGAAGAAGCTCTCTACCAAGTCAAGCGGTTGCGGCACCGCCCTTCCCTGGCGCTGTGGTGTGGGAACAACGAATCTCGAAAAGCTTGGAAAACGTGGGGATGGCCGGATGTTTTTGATTTGCATGGCGCGGATTCAGTCGCAACCGAGGCGGCATACCAGCGCATGTTTCACGAAATCCTTCCGAAAATAGTGGCCACCGAATCCAATGCGACCTATTGGCCTTCTTCGCCCATGCCCGACCCGCTGGAGTCCGAAAACATCGAGTCGGGAGATGAGCATGCATGGCATGTTTGGTTCGACACCCTCGATTTTGATTTCTACTCCCGGCAAGCCGGTCGCTTTGTCAGCGAATACGGATTGCAAAGTTTGCCCGAGGCAGCGACACTGGCTCGCGTCGGTGTCACCGCATTTTCGGATACCGCTTTGCAATTCAGGCAACGCTCTGCCATGGAATGGCTCAAACCCGGATTGGATGGCTGGGGCATGATGCGCATTTATGCCCGGCGTTACGCTGCAGACCCAGCAGCACCCGACCCCTCGCATACACCACTGGAGCGTTGGATTTACCTCACGCAATACACACAAAGTCTCGGACTGCGTGAAGGCCTTGAACGACATCGAACAAGCGGCGGGCGGTATGCCGGCTCACTCTACTGGCAGCTTAGTGATGTTTGGCCTACGGTCTCATGGTCAACCGTGGACTACGACGGTCGATGGAAAATGGCGCATTATGCGGTCCAACGGGCCAACAAACCCCGATGCATCCAACGCGTCCACCATCAAGAAAGATTGGCACTTTCGGCTTTCAATGAATACCCAGAGGCAATCGAACAATCGGCATTGCATGTAGCGTTACTGGATGCTCGAGGCGATACACTTGCAACGGATATGCGTTGGGTCGACCTTGATTCGTTTAGCCATGCGCACATCGACCTTGACCAACTCGCCGAAGGTCGTTGGGCTCTGATCCGCTGGAAATGGTTGGATTCCAACGGCAGTCTGATCGATGCCGGAGAGCATTTGCGCATGAAGCCCGCTGAAATCCAGTGGCCGGACGCCTCCATCCTTTGGGAATTGACCACGGACACGTTATACCTCACGTCCGACGCTGTGGCCATGGGTGTTAAGATTACCATGGACGGTTACCACTTCCATGAAAACGATTTGGTGCTATATCCAGGCGAAACCCGGGCTGTCGCTTTCAAGCGTCTTGACCATGCCGATCAACTGGGAAGCGAGCTGAGCATCGAGCATTTCGCCCAGTTTCAGTAAATGGCCTGGATCACGTGTTTACTGCCGTTCAAATCAAATGTATCGCCGACACGTTTTCCCAGCATGGCTTGGCCCGCCGGAGAAATTGGCGAGAGTGCATACACCGGCTTGGGAGATGGGGCCTGCACTTTCCCCGCAGAAACCGAAATGAAGTACACCATGCGCTCCACTTCAACGCATGCGCCAATTTGAGCGGTGTCGAACGGCCCACTGGGCAAACGTTGTAATTCTGCCAAACTGCGTTGCACTTTCTCACGCTGCAGATTCAATTGTCCCAGCTCTTGGTCGACCATGGCTCGCCCCGTTTCGTGCTTATCTCCTGCCGAACTTTTCGTTTCAGACTGCCTGCTCTCATGCAAGGCATCCATGTCGGATTGCAACCGGCTGAGGGCTGAATTCATACCTTCGACCATGGCATTGAGCCAAGATTTCTTATCCATGGCTTCAAATTTATACGTCTCCTTGATGCAAATTTTAGGAATCTCAACTTGACAAAATTGATTTCAGCGTATCATTGCACGCATTTTGTACAGAAAGATGGCTCACTTGCACTTCCAACTTTCTCTTGCTCAATGGATAGCAGAGCGCTGGCGCATCGTTTCGAAGCGCCGAGGATGTGCTTTTGCCTTCCGGATCTGATCGAGCGTTGAACAGAACACCCGCCGCCATGCGCGTGCGGGTCTCGCCAGTTCTTTCAACGTTTTACCCTTCAGACTCCATGCCATGAAACTACAGTATTTTGACTTGGTGGACCAGACTTTTGAATGGCCCCAACCCGAGTTCGAGCTCAACAACGATGAACTCCAATTCCATGGGATCCCCATGATGGAATTGATTGAGCGCTTTGGTTCTCCGCTTCGCATCACCTATTTGCCCAAGATTGGAGAAAACATCCGCCTCGCACACGGCTGGTTCCGGGATGCCATGCGGAAGCTCAATTATCCCGGCGCTTACCATTACTGCTATGTAACCAAAAGCTCGCATTTTCGTCACGTCACCGAAGAAGTGATCAAGCACGGAGCGCATTTGGAAACATCAAGTGCCTTTGATTTGGACATTGTCAAGTCTCTCTTCGATCACGGAAAGCTGGACAACGATGCCACCATCATTTGCAACGGCTTCAAAACAGACGGATACATCGAACGCATTGTGAATTTGCGGCGCTTGGGATTCGATCATTTGCTGCCTGTGATCGACAACCAGGACGAATACACACGACTGGCTCAACACATTGACGCCCCAATCGAAGTGGGCATTCGCATTGCCACAGAAGAAGAACCCAAATTCGCCTTCTACACTTCACGTCTCGGTATTGGCTACCAGCGCATCGCAGGTTTTTACGAAAATCATGTCAAGCCAAACCCCCATATGCAACTGAAGATGTTGCATTTCTTCTGCAACACGGGCATCCGTGACACGGCGTATTATTGGAACGAATTGCGCAAGACCATGCGGGTGTACACCGAGTTGCGCAAGGTGTGCCCAACGTTGACAGCATTGAATATCGGAGGCGGGTTGCCGACAAAGAACTCATTGGCTTTCGAATACGATTACACGTACATGATCGAGGCCATTCTCGAGCAGGTTCAATTGGCCTGTGAGGAAGCAGGAGTTCCAGCGCCGGATATTTACACGGAATTTGGTTCGTTCACGGTGGCTGAAGCGGGAGCTACACTTTTTAAAGTCATTCACCAAAAGCGCCAAAACGACCGAGAGAAATGGAACCTGATCGACTCGTCATTCATGACCACTTTGCCGGATTCCTGGGCCATCAACAAACGGTTCTTGATGTTGCCCTTGAACCGGTGGAATGACCCTTATGAGCGCGTCTTTCTCGGCGGCTTGACGTGCGATAGCGACGATTATTACAATTCGGAACAGCATTTGAACGCGATTTACCTGCCTCAATTTCAGCAGGAAAACCCGCTTTACATTGGCTTTTTCAATACCGGTGCCTACCAAGACAACATCGGTGGACACGGCGGAGTACATCATTGTTTGATTCCCGGTCTGAAGCACGTTTTAATCGATCGAGACGTGGACGATTCACTGAAATTCGAAGTCTTCAGCGACTCGCAATCAGCCGAACAGGTGCTGAGCTTGTTGGGATACACCACGAAGGACGATGCCAAACCACAGGACAACGAAAAAATTCAACCGAAATCCAAATCCAACATCACACGACCATAGATCATGGAAACACCGGTAATGAATACAAAGCCCTATGCGGGCGTGGACGCCAAATTTGGCGAATACGAAACGGCAAAAGCGGTCATCATACCGGTGCCGTACGACGGAACCAGCACGTGGGGTAAAGGAGCCGATGCCGGCCCGTCCGCATTGCTCGAGGCCACCGAGAACATGGAGTTGTTTGATATTGAAACGGGCACGGAAGTGTACCGCGAAGGAATCCACGTAGCCCCGGCCATCACGGAAGAAGAATCACCGGAATCCATGGTGGAATCCGTGCGAGCCTCCGTCATGCAATCACTTCAAGACCGCAAGATGCCTGTGGTATTGGGCGGCGAGCACAGCGTGAGCATCGGTGCGATTCAGGCCTGCGCAAAGGCACACCCAGAATTGACCATCCTTCACATCGACGCTCACGCGGATTTACGCAAATCGTATCAAGGATCGACATGTAACCACGCCTGCGCCGTCCATTGGGCTTCGCAAAATTGCCGATTGGTTCAAGTGGGCATTCGCAGTATGGACGAATCAGAACGCGCCTACGTTCAGAAAGGTCGATTGTTCAATGGCGATTACTGTCATTACACCTCGGATGAAACGTGGCAGGCCGAGGCCCTCGAGGCCCTTGGCGCAGCTGGAAGGCCGCTATACATCACAGTCGATTTGGACGCGTTCGACCCTTCCTTTTTACCTGACACTGGTACCCCAGAGCCCGGCGGCCTCAACTGGTATCA
>JBMSHA010000087.1:0-7400 GCA_049416245.1 Flavobacteriales bacterium
GCCACCGGCGCATGCAGGGAAGCCACACCCAAATTTTGAGACCATGCATGCAAGGCCGTGATGTCGCTGAAGCCGATCAACCAAGTGGGGTTTTCAACGTATGCATTCCGGTCCAACCATGGCAACACCCGACCGCAACCGTAACCGCCTCGCATGGCCCAGATGGCCCGGACGCGGTCATGCTTAAATCCCGAATTGAGCTGATGGGCACGGTGGGCGTCGTCTCCCCCAAACTGACCGTCGCGTGCCAACAAAGCATCGGGGATCACCGGTTCAAACCCCGCACTTTGAATCACTACTGCCGCCGCGTCGATTTGTTCCGCGGTGACGAAACGCGCAGGAGCAGCAAGTTGGATGCCGTCGCCCGGACTCAGCGGGGCGGGGATGCGGACGGTTTTGCCATTCATTCCCCGCAAGATGGCACCGGATGCGGAAAAAGCACGAAATTCGCAGCACTTTCGAGCGAACCCATGACTGCGCATTCTCATTTCCGCCACCCAAAACGCCTGATGATGACATCGGCCTTGCCTTACGCAAACGGCCAAATCCACATTGGCCACGTAGCCGGTGCGTATTTGCCCGGTGACATTCGGGCGCGGTTTGAGCGCATGGCCGGTTCGGATGTGGTTTGGGTTTGCGGCAGCGACGAACACGGCGCCGCCATCACCTTACGCGCCAAAAAAGATGGAGTCACCCCCCGAGAAATCGTGGACCGCTACCACCAAGAAATGCAAGAAGCGTTCGCTGGATTGGACATGTCGGTTGACCATTATTCGCGCACGTCCAGCGAACGGCACCATGGCGTGGCACAAGATTTTTTCCTGAAATTACTCGAACAAGGAAGCTTTGAGGTCAAGACGGAAGCTCAGTTTTACGATCCAGAAGCTGATCAATTCCTCGCCGACCGCTACATCACCGGAACGTGCCCAAAATGCGAGGCGCCCGGTGCCTACGGCGATCAATGCGAAAAGTGCGGCACAGCGTTGTCCCCAACCGACCTCATCGATCCCAAATCCACCCTCAGCGGCGCGACTCCGATTTTAAAGGACACGACATTGTGGTACCTGCCCATGGGTCGGCACGAAGGTTGGTTGAAGACGTACATCGAAAACGGTGAACTCGATGGCAAGCCTCACCACGACGCGAACGCCTGGAAATCCCACGTAACCGGTCAATGCCGCAGCTGGATTGACAGCGGATTGCAGAGCCGTGCGATGACGCGAGACCTCGATTGGGGAGTGCCGGTGCCGGTGGAAGGGGCGGATGGCAAAGTCCTTTACGTTTGGCTTGACGCGCCCATCGGGTACATCACGTCGACCATGGAGTGGGCCGAATCCAAGGGCACGCGGTGGGAGGATTGGTGGCAATCGGATGAAGCGGAATTGATTCATTTCATCGGCAAGGACAACATCGTTTTCCACTGCTTGATTTTCCCGATTTTGCTCAAGGAGCATGGCGGATATATCCTCCCGTCAAACGTTCCGGCGAATGCCTTCATGAATCTGGAAGGCGACAAAATTTCGACTTCTCGAAATTGGGCAGTTTGGGTGAACGAATACCTCAACGAATTCCCGGGGAAAAGCGACGAGTTGCGCTACGTATTGGCCAGCATCATGCCGGAGCCGAAGGACAGCGAATTCACCTGGGCCGACTTCCGCGACCGGGTGAACAACGAGCTCGCCGATGTGCTCGGGAATTTTGTGAACCGCGTTTTGGTGCTGACCCGGAAGTATTACGATTCGGTAATCCCCGAAGCTCCTGAAAGCGAGCTCACGGACGCGGAGCGCGCTGTGCTGGCTGCCCTCGCCGCCGCTCCTCAAAAAATAGCCGACCTCATTCGCCGCAACCGATTCCGCGACGCACTGCAGGAAGCCATGGGCATAGCGAGGTTGGGCAACAAATACATGACCGAGCAAGAGCCGTGGAAAGTTTTCAAAACGGACGCGCAGCGGACGGCGGTCATCATGAACACCTGTGCTCAAGTCGCGGCCAACTGTGCCGTGCTGCTCGAGCCGTTTTTGCCCCGAACCGCAAATAAATTGCAAGGTGCATTTGGCATTGACCAGGCAGCTTGGAACACCGCACGACCCGACATGGTGGCGGCGGGACAGTCCCTCGGAGACTTGCCCATTTTGTTTGAAAAGGTGGAAGAAGCTACCGTAGAGGCCCAAGTTGCCAAACTGGAATCCGCACGTGCCGCAGCAACCGGCGGGCGAACGGATTGCGAACCCATGAAAGAGACCATGACATTTGAAGATTTCCAAAAACTCGATCTCCGTGTTGGAGAGGTCATTGCCTGTGAACGCGTCCCGAAGGCGGACAAGCTTCTCCAACTCACCATTCGAACCGGGCTCGATGAAAGAACGGTGCTGAGCGGAATTGCTGAACACTTTGCGCCCGAAGAAGTGGTGGGTCGACGCGTGACTTTGTTGGCCAACCTGGCTCCTCGCAAAATCCGGGGCATCGAAAGCCAAGGCATGGTGCTCATGGCCGAAACGGCCGACGGCTCCTTACGCTTCGTTACGCCCGAAGAAGGCACCAGCGCGGGGGACGTTATCCGGTGAAATCCGTCGAGATATCCGTCAAAAATTTTCAGGCAAAAACGCAACCTCGGCGAAAAGACATCCGTATTTTTACCGGCGATTTTGCCGATATAGCTCAGCTGGTAGAGCAACGCATTCGTAATGCGTAGGTCCGCGGTTCGAGTCCGCGTATCGGCTCAAAAAAAGCCGTCCTCTTCAGGGCGGCTTTTTTCATTCACAGGATAGCGGATTCAGCCGTCAGAACATCATTTTCAGGGTCGCTGAAATCGTTCGGCCGTAGGCCCAATACCCCTGCAATTTGCCGTTCTCTACCGTGCCTTGGATTTTGTCGCCGGTTTGCGGATCCGTGACAAACGTTTCAAATCCATCGCTGATGTAAATGTTGTCCAACGCATTCTGAACATTCAAGCTGGCGAGCCAGGACAATCCTGCCGCCTCGAATCGGTAGCTTCCGCGCAAATCAAGGTAGCCGTATGCCGGCAACATGACCGGCTGAAGCCCGGCCCGATCGGGATTCGTTCGATCGGCATCCACTTGGAATTGGGCGTAAAGGTTCCAATTGTAAACGTAGTTCGCGCCAAGGCGGAGGCGCTTGGTTACATTGAAATTGGACAAGAAGCCCAATTGCGATTGCGGCGCATCGGACACCTTCAAACCCGCCGAGTAGATGTACAGGGATTCCAACACCTCGCCGCCTTCCTCGGCCGTGATCTCCGCGTTCACGTCGTTATCCCCCCGCCAATTCCCGAACGACGCCATTCCCCCGATTTCAGCCCAAGACGGCGGGCGCGTGCGCCACTCGATTTCGATGCCCTCATGGGTTTGGATCAAGCCGGTGATGAAAGCGCGGTATTCCGTCCCATCGGGACGCAACAACGGACTGCTCATGATGCTCTTGTCGCGCCATTGGGTGTGGTAGGCATTGAGGTCGAATGAGATGCCTTTCCATCGGAAGCGGTATCCCACCTCGACGGCGGCGACTTTTTCGTTGGTCAAGCGGTCGTTGCTCAACACGTTGGAGTAGTTGGTGAAAACGTATCGAATGAACGGCGCGCGGGAGTAGTAGCCTCCATTGAGGTAGAGGTGGCTGGTCTCTCCGAGTTTCATACTTCCGCCTGCTTTCAAATTATACCCTAGGCTTCCCGCTTTCAGCGACTTGATGCCGTAAACGAACTCTTCGGTCGTCTCGAGCTGGCCCGTGGTTTCGTTCACTTGGGTGATTTCTTGTACCCCCGTCTCGGCATAACGGAAGTACTTGTACGGATCGATCCGGCGGTAGGTGGTGTAGGAAACGGTACCTGCGCCGAACAAGCTGAAGCGATCATCTTTGTATTCCGCTTGAACAAAAGCACCGCCATATTGGACGCGGCCGATATCGTCGTAGTCCACTTTGTCGCCAGGCCGGGCCAACAACTCATAATCCGGATTGATCCCGTAACCGTCCGTGCTGCTGAACGACTGTAAATAGAAATCGCCGCCGAGCAGGTTGTTGACGCGTGTGAAGTGCTTGCCGCTGTAATACCGCGCATCCACGCCGGCCATCAAATTGACCCGATCGTTGACCTCATGGCGCAGGGTCGAAAGGATCCCGGTCCAAAAATGCTCGTTGTGGGCGTTTTCAATAACGCTGCGACTGCGTCCACCGACGATGGTGTCGCCTTCGACTACGACCGGATCGCCAAATTGGTGCAAGGTGTCAATCCACGCTTGGGCCGCTTCATCGTAGGCGATTTGATTCGCCGCATACGTGACCGCCTGGGTGTTGTTGGCATTTGAATCCCAGAGGTAGTCCCAGTTCAATGTGGTTTTCACGTTGCGTTCGGTACCGGTTGAATCGACGTAAGTCTCGCTGATTCGGGGATTGCTGGTACCGTCGTAGCGCGAGCCGTAGCCTTTGCCGGTGCTGATGTAAAAGCTCGTTGCCAAATGTGTTCGCTCGCTCAACTGCCAATAATCGTTCAAGGCAAACTGGGGTTTGTGGTAACCGTTGACCCGCGAATTGAACACTTGATTTTCTTGTCCGTCGCGGTTCAGGTAGCCCCAGTGAGCGTTCCAGCGGTGCGCCTCGTAGCCAAGATTTTGGATGTCATTGAAGCGCTCCACGGTGAGTTGGCCCCGGCGCTGTCCGTGGGTTTGTGGGGCGCCAATTGCTGTGAAAACAAGGCGGTGTGCACCGAAATCTTTCGCAGCGGTGAGGAAGTAGCTCCAAGCATCAATGAAGGTCGCATCCACATAAGCGTTGCCCATGGTGCGGCTGCCGACCGCACTCACCGCCCAACCGTTGTCCATCACCCCAGAGCTCAGCGAGAGCATGGTTTTGAAACGGCCATAATCCGTGACGCTCTGCAGCAGGCTCCCCCCCTTTTCCATATCCGTGGCTTTGGTGATGATGTTGAGCGTGCCTCCCACCGAGTTGATGGCCAACTTCGACGCCCCCAAACCGCGCTGAACCTGCATCATATTGACCGCATCACCAAGACCGGCCCAATTCGACCAATACACCCAGCCGTTCTCCATATCATTGACCGGAATGCCGTTGATAAGCACTGCCACATTTCGTTGGTCGAAGCCCCTGATGTTGATGCGGCTGTCGCCGAAGCCTCCGCCGCTCTTCGTGGCATAAACCCCGGGCGTGATATTGAGTGTCTCAACCAATTCCTTGTCACCCAGCTGCTCTTGAATGGTTTTGGCATCCAGCGTGGAAACAGCAACGGGCGTCTCCCGATCGATCGCAACCGAGGCGATGACATTGGCTTCCGAAAGCCCGATGGGCGAAGAAGCCAATCCAATGCGGCCCAGATCCAACACCCACGTCTCACTCCCGAGCGCCACTTCTTGCCGATGGGTGGCATAACCGATCATGGAGATGACCAGTTGGGCTTTCCCCACTTCGCGAGAATTGAACTCGAATTCCCCGTCAAATCCGGTGGTGGTTCCCGTGCGGTATTCCTCGAGAAAAACAGATGCTCCAGGGAGTGCCTCTCCCGAAGCGACATCCACAACGGATCCTTTCAATTTCGTTTGTGCGCTGGCCTGGGTTGTGGCAAATATCAAGGGCAACATCAAGGCCCATGTACGAATCAAAGCGTATCGCTGCATCGCGTGAAGATTGGGTTGTGAACCCCGACACTTACGTGCCGGTTAGCCGCAAGTTAATTCCAAATCCTCAACCCCACCGACCCTGCTCATGGAGGTATTGGGCAATTTGAACGGTGTTGGTCGCAGCACCTTTGCGCAAATTGTCCGCAACAATCCACAGGTGCAGCCCGTTGGGATTGGCCAAATCGCGACGGATGCGTCCGACAAAAACCTCGTTCTTCCCGGCCGCATTCCGTGGCATCGGATACGTGTTGGTTGCCGGATCATCCTCCACCACCACCCCTGGGAACGCCGCCAATTGCGCACGCACCGTTTCCAATTCAAACGGCCGTTCAAACTCCAAATAAACGCTTTCACTGTGCCCCCCCATCACCGGCACTCGCACCGCCGTGCAGGTGACGGCGACCGATTCGTCTCTGAGGATTTTTTTGGTCTCGTTCCACACTTTCATCTCCTCACGCGTGTAGCCGTTGTCACCAAAGACATCGCAATGTGGCAAGCAATTCAAATCAATGGGATGCGGGTAGACGGGAGCCTCCGGTTCTTGACCTGATCGCTCGGATTCGAGTTGGGCAATCGCGGCCTTTCCCGTGCCTGTGATGCTCTGGTAGGTACTGACGACTCCACGTTTGATTCCGTACGCATCGTGCAATGGCTTGAGCACCATGACCAATTGCATGGTGGTGCAGTTGGGGTTGGCAATGATGCGGTCATTGACTCCGATAGCGTCACCATTGACTTCCGGAACCACCAAGGGGCATGCGGGGTCCATGCGCCACGCGCTGCTGTTGTCAATCACGGTCGTTCCGGCTTCAGCAAACCGCGGCGCCCACTCCTTGGACACATCGCCTCCTGCGCTGAATAACGCCACATCGGGAGCAGCCGCCAACACCGATTCAACGGTTTTGACCGTCCACGATTTACCCCCGAATTCGAGTTTTTTGCCTGCACTCGCCGCGCTTCCCGCCGGGAGCAGTTCTTCTACTGGAAAGTTCAATTCTTCCAAAACCTCCAGCATGGTGCGCCCGACCAAACCGGTGGCGCCCACGACTGCAATCCGCAATCCTTTCATGATGTATTGATGCCCTCTGATGCGTTTGCAAATTGCGCATCGGCATGGATGAATTGGTGATTCTACCGAAAAACTTTTGACTTTATTTCGTTGATAATCCTCCGGGAGAACAAGGGTTTGATGATGCTGAGATATGGGGTTTGCGCAACGATGGGATGGTGTTTAACGATGCAAACCCATGCACAGTTCGAAGCAACGGGGTGTGTTGAGGATTGGATTCAGGAAAATCAAACATGGTCCTTGAATGCAACTGGGGCGGGGACTTCGTTCTTGCTCTTTCATCCCATCGAACCCGTGACGCCTGAATTGGGTTTGACCTGTCGGATTCGCTGGAAACAGGCCCTTTCCGGTTCTCTTTCCAATTTCAGTCGATTGCACTGGCTGCACGCTGCACCTGAATCGATTCCCATTGATGCTTGGCAGAATGATACCGCGCACAGTGCCGGCAGTTTTATGCACCTCGGAGAAACCGGTTCCACAGATACCATCGGTTGGTTTCAGGTTTTGGGAAGCGGAGGTGCCCAAGCTGGTGATTTGGTCCCGTTATACGGCACGCTAAACAGCGCGTTCCCGAACGCCTCCGATGTGGTTCTCGAGTGGCAACAGCCTCCGGGATCGGATTCGGTCGTCGTTTTCATCTACCCCAATGCAGATGACCTCCCTCAGCGCTTGCTGTTCGCTCAGGG
>JBMSHA010000088.1:0-7364 GCA_049416245.1 Flavobacteriales bacterium
ACCCACCACAACACCCCGAGAATCAGGGGTACTCCGGCCACCATCGGCCCCAATGCGGTGCCATAGCTGTACGTGCCGAATAAAACCCCTGTTTGCACACCGATTATTTCCACCCCCAGGCCCCCGAAGATTGCCGCTGCCCATGTCCAATGGAGCTGATCCCAATTGGCCCAAGCAGCGAGGATGCCGTTGACCAGGAGATTCACCGCCGTGAAATCCAAGAAATACTGCCCGTAGCCCGCCAAGATTCCGGTGACCCCGACCGCATGGAGGAAAACCATGATGCGCGGAATCCAATGCCGTTCAAAGCTGGAGGTTTTCATGCGTATTGTTCAATCAATTCGGAGGTGATCCGGGCGCTGAGCAAACACAGCGGAATGCCGCCCCCCGGATGAACGCTTCCGCCGCAAAAGTACAACCCGCGCAATTGGGTGCTGCGATTGCGGTGGCGCAGGAATGCCGAAAGTGGGTTGTTTGAGCTGGCCCCGTAGAGGGCTCCCAAATGCGAACCCGTGCGCGATTCGATGATTCCCGGTGAGAAATGCGATTCGGTCTCAATCAATGGCTCTACGTCGACGCCGAGCGTTCGCTTGATTTTGGCTAAAACCTGGCGCCGAATCGCGGGGATTTTGGCCTCAATTCCGGCGGGATCGGCCGCGACGTTCACCATAACAAACCAGTTTTCGGCACCTTCCGGTGCATCATCTGGTTTCAGTTTAGAACTGATGTGGATGTACACAGTCGGGTCGGCCCCGGGGGTGCCATCGTCTGTAATGGATTTGAATTCGTCTGCGTAATTCCGGCTGAAGAGGATGTTGTGTAAATGCAGTTCGGGGCGCTCACCTCGCACGCCCCAATAGAAAATGACGCCACTTGTCGATCGTTCCTGACTGAGGATGTGTTCGGGAGCCTTGAGCTCTGGCAACAACGTGCGGTAGGTGGGCCAAACATCCGCATTGGAAATGACGAGATTCGCCTCATGCGTGCGCTCGATGCCCTTCGCATTTTGACTGAGCACTGCCGTCACGCGTCCTTCGCGGTGCTCAATTTTCAATGCGCGCTCTTCGAAGGCAAACTTTACACCGAGGGCGGTAGCCAAACGATGCATATGACGCGTTATACCGATCATGCCTTCACGGGGAAAGTAGGTGCCGCCGGTGTGTTCCAAATGAGGAATGACATGCATCATCGCTGGAGCGCGATGCGGATCGGATCCGTTGTACGTGGCGTACCGGTCAAAGAGTTGGATCAAGTGCGTTTCGCGCAGGCGTTTGCGATTCCACCGATGCAGGGTGCCCAGCCAGGGCAGGCGATGAGCAAAACGAGCGGCTGCGCGCCACTTTCCGTTGCGCTTCCGGCTCCAGTCGTGCAAGCTTTGTTCGAGGAAGATGCGGCGGGTAGCTTCGAACGAGTTGGTGCTGTGTGCGAGGTGTTTTGCAACGCGCTGCGCCGGCACACCAAACTGCGCTTCACATTCCAAAGAAAACGCTTCGTGGTCACTCCAAGCGGTGAGTCGAGCCCCGTCTTCCCAGAAATAATGAGTCGACCGGTCTAGTCGGTCGTAGGCAAAGGGCAAAGGCAAATCGGCACCTTTGGGAGCGTTTTCACGTGCCAACATATCCAGCTCCAACACAAGTTCCGGCCACGTAAACAACGAAGGCCCCACATCGAATCGGTAACCGCCCTGTTGCTGCTCGCGCAACTTACCTCCCGGTTCGTCTGCAGCTTCGAGGACGGTCACGCGGTGGCCCTGTGCTGCCATTCGGATGGCGGCGGCCATTCCTGCTACTCCAGCACCGATGATGACGACGTTTTTGCAAGCAGCCGACATCAACGAGCGTGTTGAAGCTTGGCAAGTTTGTCTTTGACTTCCTGAAAACAAATGCGGAACCAGACGGTGAAATGGGCCGGGTATTGCTTCATTTCGAATTCCAAATCAGCCAGTCCGACATACCTGTAGCTCGCCACCTCTTCCGGATTGGGGTCCGGTGTTTGGTCTGAATATCCGATCAAAACATGGTCGAGTTCGTGCTCGATGAGCGTATTGGAAAATTCACTGCGATACAAAAACTGGAACACCGGTTTGGCTTGGCAATAGAGTCCCATTTCTTCTTGCAACCGTCGAGTGGCAGCTTCTGAAGGGGATTCACCCAGGCGAGGGTGACTGCAACATGCGTTGGTCCAGAGACCGGGGCTGTGGTATTTGTCCCACGCGCGTTGTTGGAGCAGCCATTCGCCTTTGCTATTGAATATGAAAAATGAAAAAGCCCGATGGAGCAAGCCTTTTTCGTGGGCTTCCATTTTTTCCATCACACCCAATTCGCGATCATTTGGGTCCACCAGGACCACCATGTCGGTGCCCACAGCCGGGGTCAAATTGTCAGTTGGAATGGTCATCTTGGATGTGTTGAATGAAAGTTAAGGCGAAAGCGGCGTGGTCGGGGTCTTCCGACCAATGGCCGGTAGTGAGCGCTCTCGCGATGCAGGCCGCGTCTTCTTCCATGCGGTCATTGTAACCCAAAAAGGAGGGCACCTTCCATTGCACGGACAACCGAAACAAGCGAAGATCCGGATCGGTCGGTTCGGCAGCAATGGCCTCTTCCAAGGGTTCTTTTCCGGCGTTAAAATGGGTGAGTTTTTCGAATGGATTGAACAGCGGTTCCGCGCGCATCATCTCTGCTGTTGCCACGAAGCCTTGTGCCAACCAAGAGCCTGAAGCTTCCCAACTGAATGCTTCAGCAGCCGCGACAAATTGATCCACTGTGGCAACATCGCTCGGATTTAAACAAGCGGCTCGATAGGCTTCACGGACACGGGTGAGTTCGGGCAATTGGGCGGAGACAACCGAAACATAAAAAGCCCAAAAGAGAGCCAAAGCGACGCCCACTTTCAACCGAGAATTGCCCGCCCGAATCATCACAACAAGTTGAAAGAATGTCGGAGGTATGAGCTTACGGCCAACGTTGCTTTGCGCGAATTCGGAATGCGTACCCGTTCGGTCATGATGCGGTCGCTCGGGAGAGACCGGATTTTTTGGAACAAGCGTTGGTAGTAAATGTAGGCGACATAAACCCCGAGGCGGCTGGTTTGCGGCAACTGTACGATGCCTTTGTAAGCTTCGCGGAAGTCAGCATCAATTTCCTCTTCAATGCGCGCTTTTGTATCCTCGTTGAAGGTGGTCATGTCCACGTTGGGGAAATACGTACGGCCCATTTCTTGGAAGTCCGCTTTCATATCCCGCAGGAAGTTGATTTTTTGGAAAGCCGCTCCCAATCGCTCAGCATACGGCATTAACCGATCGAATTCGGCTTGGTCTCCGTTGACAAATACCTTCAAGCACATCAACCCGACCACTTCCGCTGAACCGACGATGTACTCCTCAAACCCCGCGCGGTCATAATCGGATTTATGTAAATCCCATTCCATGCTGCGGAGGAACAAATCGACGTGTTTTTTATCGAGGTTGTAGGTGTGGTAGACGTCTTGGAACGCGTGCAGGATGGGATTCAAGCTGATTCCATCGTTCAGGGCGTGCTCCGTGTCTTGCTTGAAGCGTTCGAATAACGTTGCTTTATCGGCATGATGAAAGCTGTCGACAATTTCGTCTGCAAACCGAACAAAACCGTAAATCGAATAAATGGGTTGGCGCAGGGCTGGACCCAAGAAGCGGATGCCCATGGAAAACGATGTGCTGTAGGATTTCGTGGTGATCACGCTGCACGACCGGCACACGTCATTGTATAGTTTCAAGGCATCCATGTCTGGGTAACAATGTACGGGGTGGATTGGTTCACACCTTTAATTTGGCGAGACTATTTATCCAGTGGTGCGCTTCATGCCCAACAACTTCACCGCTGATGAGGCTCGGCGGTACCCCGGGACCGGGCGTTGTGAGTTGTCCGGTGAAGAACAGTCCTGGGAGTTTGCTCTTCATTTTTGGCTTCCAAAAAGCGGTTTGGCGCAAGGTGTTGGCGAGCCCGTAAGCATTGCCTTTGAATGCGCGGTAATCTTCCTGAAACTCTTCATGAGCGAATGAACGTTTGTAGACAATGTGCGGTCGGATGTCCATGCCGACGTGCTGCTCAAGCCGATCACACATCTCGTTGAAATAGCGGTCGCGCAGCCCCGGCTGGTCCTTCAATCCGGGGGCAAGCGGGATGAGAAAGAACATGTTTTCACATCCATCGGGAGCAATCCCGCTGTCTGTTTTGGTCGGAGCACTGACGTAAAAGAGGGGGTTGTCCGGCCACGTTTGTGTATCATAAATCGTCTCAGCGTGCGGTCCGAAAGGTGTGTCGAAGAAGAGGTTGTGGTGCTGGAGATGCGGCACCCGCTTGTCCACGCCCACATAGAAAAGGAGGGAGCTCGGTGACATCACGCGCTGGTCCCAGTATTTTTCGTCGTAGCGGCGCCATCGGGCAGGCAGCAAGTGCTGCTCGACGTGGTGGTAATCCGCTCCGGCGACCACGGTGGGGGCCATCCAACGTGTGCCATCTTGAAGTTCGGCGCCCGTCACGCGTTGCCCGTCATCGGTGATTTGCTTGACGTCGCAGTTGTAGTGAAAGCGCACGCCTTTTTTCTCCGCCACGCGCACCATCGCCCGCACGATTTCGTGCATGCCGCCCATGGGGTACCAGGTCCCGAGAACGGTGTCGGCGTAATTCATCAGGCTGTACAGTGCGGGAGTTTTCTCCGGTTTGGCGCCGAGGAAGAGCACGGGGAACTCGATGATCTGTAACAGTCGTTCGTCGCTGAAGTATTTGCGGGCGTGCTCGCTGAAGCTCCGGAGTAAGGTCAGTTTGGTGGATTGCTTCAGGGTTTCCCACGTGGCAAACTCCATGACGCTGTGGGCGGGTTTTTGGACAAACCCGTTCATGCCGATCTCGTACTTGACCTGCGCTTCGTCGAGGAATTCTTGCAAGGCGGCACCAGCGCCGGGTTCGATCGAGTCAAACGTGGCCTTCAAAGCTTCGAGGTCGGCTGGGATTTCGACAGGCCCGTTGTCAAACCAAACCGTGTAAGAGGGGTCCAGGCGCACAAGGTTCAACTCCTTCTGCACGTCGCTGCCGAATTTTTTGAAATAGGCTTCGAAAACGTCGGGCATCCAATACCAGCTGGGGCCCATGTCAAATGTGAACCCTTCTGCCTCAAACACCCGCGCTCGCCCTCCCGCATGGTCGTGCCGCTCGAGCAAATCGACTTGGTGCCCGAGCTCGGCCAATTGCGTCGCTGCAGCGATGCCAGCAAAGCCGGCTCCGATGACGAGCGCTTCAGAAGGGTTGGTGGCTGACATGGACACAAAACAACGCCTTTCAGGCACTTGTTCAACGCGTGAGCGGAAACTTACGCGGTATCGGATTGTACTTTTGTGGTATGACTGAAGGGCACCTTTTTGATTTAGTGGCATTTGGCGCTCATCCGGACGATGTGGAATTGTTCGCCGGAGGCACCATTGCGAAGAGCGTGGCCCAAGGCATGCGCGTCGCTATCGTGGACTTGACGCGCGGGGAGCTCGGTACACGAGGCACTGCCGAAACACGCGCGACCGAGGCCGCCGCAGCCCAGGCCATTCTGGGCGTCGAGCACCGCGAAAACCTCGACCTCGGGGACGGATTTTTTGAAGTGAACGAGGCGTCTTTGCGGGCGGTCATCGAGGTGCTCCGGCGGCTGCGTCCGAAGAAGGTGTTGGCCAATGCGTGGAGCGATCGCCACCCTGATCACGGGCGCGGCGCCGAACTCGTACACCGCGCGGCGTTTTTAAGTGGTCTGCCCAAAATTGACACAGGCCAGGATGCCTGGCGCCCCGAGGTGGTTTATCACGGCATCCAAGACCATTGGCTCGAACCAGATTTTGTGGTGGACATTGAGGGGTATGCGGAGGTGAAAGCCCGGGCTATAGCCGCATACGCCACGCAATTTCACAACCCCGACGCAGACTCAACCGAGCCGGCGACTCCCATCAGTTCCCCCGAATTTTTGCAGCACCTGCAAGCCCGGGACGTGGCGATGGGACGATTGGCGGGCGTGAAGTTGGGCGAGGGCTTTCAGGTCAAGCGGCCGCCGGCGGTGGATGGCTTGGGTGACCTCCGATAATCAGCGCTCACACTGCCACCAAGCAATCAATAGACCTGCGCATTGAACCACAGCAGCGGCTGAAGCTGCCCACGCGGCGCCCACTGCGCCCAATTCAGGCGCCCATTCGCGGGCCAAGACCAACAAGGTCACCAAGCCGAGACCGGAAGTTGCAGCATTCCAATGGTGTTTGCCGATGCCCGAAAGGTGGTGGGCAATGATTGAGGCGGCAGCACCGAACAGGGCGGCCGGAGCAAGCGCATAAACGACAGGTTGGATGCCTTCAATGCCAAAGGCCCACGCAAACCAGTTGTCGGGAATTAGCACGGCCACGGCGAGGAGCACAGCCGTCCCCAGGAGGGCTTGTCCCAGTGCCTTTCGCGTTGCTGACATTCGGACTGAGCGGTTTTGCTGTGCGGCAGTTCGGGTGTACACCAACGGCGCCAATGCGCGCGGCACGAGCCACATGGCTTCGAGACCGTAGTACGCGATGGAATACACGCCGGAGGCGGCGAGGCCCGTTGAGCTTTGGGCGAGAATGCTGAGGTTAGACCTGTTGGTGAGCATTTGGAGCAGCGCCCCGGTCTGGGCGGAACGTCCGAATTTCCACAGTCGCTGTGCGACCTCCAAAGGCGTCATCGATGAGACAGCCATGGGCAACTTGGCTAGCCACAAAATGGACAGTGCAGCAGTGAGTCCCAGGCTTACCGCCAACGCCGCTATGAAGGCCTCGACTGATGCATGCTGCAGGACGAAAAATGCCACGAGCAGCCCAGCCAGCAGCAAACCTCCTTGCGCCACCTGAAGGACGTTGTGATGTCGAATGCGGTGATTGGCCAACAGGAGTTGACTGTGAAAGATGACGGTGCCTTGGAGCCACCCCAAGCTGGCCATGGCCCAGAAGTGCTCTTCCGGCAAAAATTCCGCACTGGTCCCGGCCCAAGTTCCTCCCATGGCGGAGGCAACCAACCACACATGTCCAGGGAGGAGCATAGAACGCAGCGGGATTTCTTTTTGAAGGTAAACAACCGCTCCGCCGGCCAGGAAACCGCTGACGCCGGTAACCACCAGGACGCCCAATTGAATCCATGCAATCTCGCCTTGTCCCGCGGCGCCGAGCACCCTTGTATTGAGCAATATCACCGCGGTGGTGAACGCCAGCAGCAGGGCTCGGGTTACGATGGAATGGCGTTCGTTGGAGGCGCTCATCGGGCAGTGGTTTGTCCGGTAACGGCCTCCCGGTATACGTCATTATAGGCCTTGCCGACCGCGTCCACGCTAAATGTACTTTA
>JBMSHA010000089.1:0-7247 GCA_049416245.1 Flavobacteriales bacterium
GGATGCCCATCACCTACCAAGGCAACCTGCGTTCGTTTGTGTTCGGCATCATGGCCACGGAGGACAATGTCCAAGTTCAAATTACGGATTACGACGACGCCGTCGTTTTCGCAGGAACGCCCACGGTGACGGGTGATATGCTGGCATTCACGTTAAATGAAGGCGAGTGCCGTGTGTATTCGGCCTACGCAAACTCCGAAGCAAACTTGGCCGGCGTGCTGGGTGCCTTGGTTCAAGCCTCAGGTAATGTGGTAATCAATGTTGGCAATTGGTGTGGATCGGTTGGCACCACTTCTTCAAATCAAGACATCGGCGCTGACCAAATCGTGCCGATCCCCTTCCTCGGAACCGACCACATCCTGGTCGAGGGAATTGGCGATCCTAGCCAAGAACGAGGCTTTGTTGTCGCCCATTACCCCGACACGGAAGTTTACCTCAATGGCAATGCCACCCCTGCGGCCACGCTTCAGCCGGGCGATTGGTTCATGACTCAAAACAGTGACTACACCGGCACTCCGCACAGCAATTTGTTCCTTCAAACTTCCGAACCCGCCTATATCTATCAATTCCTTGCAGGCAGCGCGAGCCAATCTACCCCTGGCATGAATTTCATACCGCCCATTTCATGCGGAATGCCGAATGAAGTGGACGAAATCCCGAGTGTACAAAGCATTGGCAACACAAACTACACCGGAGGCATTTTTGCGATCACTGAGGCGGGAGCCAACCTCACCATTGACGGGACCCCCCAAGCAGGAGGTGTGGCCGTAGATGGTTTCCCTGGATGGGAGACCTACCGAATTTTGAACCTCACCGGCGACATCACGGTCGAATCCACCGGTCCGGTGGCAGTGGGTTTGTTCGGCAGCAGCGCAGATGCCGGATTTTCGGGCTACTACAGCGGTTTCTCACTCAACATCAATGCCGCTTTCGATGCGCCATCGACGGTTTGTTGGGGCGACGAGGCTTTCGTGGAGTTTGCCGGGGATACCGTGGGCGGGGGAACATTGAATTGGGATTTCGGCGGACTGGAAACGGGGGACTTGGGCAATGATTTGTTCGAAATTGGGACACCGACACCCGGTACCTACACGGTTGAATTGCACGTCGAAGGAGATTTGTGTGCGGACAGCAGCAGCCAAACCGTTGTCTTCTACCCGCCGTACGCTGGTGCATCCGAGGCCACCGCTTGCGCGGAATTCGAGTGGAACGGGAATACCTACAACGAATCTGGCGTATTCAACGATGTGTTGACCAGCGTTACAGGCTGCGACAGTTTGGTGGAGCTGACGTTGGACATCATGCACATTCCCGATCCGTTGATGGCGGATTACGAGGACGACACGTTGGTTTATTGTCCCGGCCCCGGCTCGTTGCTGTTCGGACTCCAAGCGGATCCGCTCTACCAAATTCAATGGACGTTCTCCCCGGAAGGCAGCAGTGAGACCACCTCACTTCCTGACCCTACCAACGCCGTGCCGTACGTAGGTCCTGGCTTGTACGTCATCCATTACGACACCGGACCACCCTGCGATTTCACAGCAACGGGCGAAATCGAAGTAACCATCGAAGACTGCGCCATTGTCATCCCCAATGTCTTCTCCCCCAACGGTGACGGCAAAAACGACCGCTTCCGCATCAGCGGCTTGCACAACATTGAAGGCGTCCGAATGCAGATATTCAACCGTTGGGGAAACCTGCTGTTTTCGGACCTCGACTTCGGCGGAAGTGCAGGTTGGGACCCGCGACTTGATGCCTCGGAAGGGACGTATTATTTCATTTTGGAAATCCCGGTTACCACCGAAGAGCTTACCGTGACCAGCGTCGACGGCACCGAAATCCTCGAAGGACCCACCCTCGCCATCTACCACGGCGACTTCACGCTTGTGCGCTAACAAACCCGCAACTCCCAACCAAAATGCACCATCCCAGCGTATTTCTCACCTTCCTGCTACTCTTCAGCCTGAATAGCTGCCGAGCGCAATCCTTTTCTGAGCACCTCGATGCGCTCATGGATGAGCATGGCGTGATGGGCATGTCCGCCGTGGTCGTCTGTGATGGGGAAATCGAAGCAGAGTATTACGGTGGACTGCGGAATTACGAAAATGAATGGCCGGTGAATTCGGACACGCGTTACCGGATTGCGTCGGTTTCGAAAAGTGTGACCGCACTGGGCTGCATGCGGCTGATCGAAAACGGCGTTCTCGAACTCGACGCGGACGTGAGCAATTACCTGCCTTTTGGCGTGATCAACATGAACCATCCTTACGTTCCCATCACCTTGCGCATGCTGTTGAGCCATACCTCGAGCATTCAGGACGGAGATGGCTACAATGGATTTTTGACGGCAACTTACACCTCAGAAGGGAACCTACCATCGCTGGGTGAATTGCTCGAAGTGGGCGGCGGCTATTACACCAGCAACATGTACCGAACGGAGGAACCGGGGACGTATTTCGCCTACAGCAACCTGAATTTTGGTTTGGTCGCTACGGTCATGGAGGCCGTTACAGGCCAACGCTTCGACGTCCTCATGGATTCACTCGTATTCGAGCCCTTGGAATTGGGATGCCGATACGAACCGAGCGCGTTGGATGACATCGGGAATGTGGCTGCACTTTACCGCAACCAAGGCGGTTGGGTCGCTCAAGCGGATCAATTCAATGGAAACACGCCCCTGCCCCCTGCGCTCAATGACTACATTCCGGGCTCAAACGGCGTGCGATTTGCTCCCCAAGGCGGATTGAGAGCGAGTGCACGGGAGCTCCATGCCTTGATGACGGTTTTCCTCAATGACGGAGTAGGCTCAAACGGAGTGTCCGTCTTGAATCCCGAAACCATCGAAGCCATGCTGGCTCCTGAATGGACGTTTGACGGAAGCAACGGCAACAATTATTACAACTTGTTCAACAGCTGGGGCCTTGGCATTCAGCAGATCACGAATGCGGCTATGGGCGACATCGTCTTCGAAGGCCAAACAATGTGGGGGCACCCTGGAGAAGCCTACGGTTTGGTGAGTGATTGGTACTTCGACCCCGTGCTCCGCAACGGGGTGATTTTCCTGACAAACGGCGTTTGGAATGGATACAGCTTCGGTGAAAATTCGGCATTTTATACCCTGGAGGAAGGGGTATTCGCCGCAGCATTCGAAGTCACTGCCGCCTGTTCATCATCTTTACCAAGCGCCCCGGCACTCACCCAACAGACCGCACCGAATTTTGGCCGTCCCGGGGATGCCCTTTCGAGCGGGTTCGCGTGTGTCTGGGTGGACGCGATGGGAAAATCCGTTGCAGAAACTCGCGCAGGCGACTCGGTTCCAGCGTTACCTCCGGGGATGTACTTGCTGCGCTCTGCGGACGGAGGAAACTTGGGGCGGTTTCAAGTCCAGTGATTCCGGAGTTGCTCGCCGTAACTTGCTCCCATGGTTGATCGGTTTTTGAACGGTTATGCGCGAGCCTTCCAACGCTGGATGCCGACACCGTTGTCCATTGCCGTGTTGTTAACTGCCTTGGCGGCGAGTCTCGCTCTGCGCGACGCCTCTTCGGACGAGGTGCTCGGCGCGTGGTCGCAAGGCATGTGGAGCCCGGGATTGATCCGATTTGGTTTTCAAGCCATGTTCATGTTGGTACTCGGGCACGTTTTGGCGTTGGCACCGCCGGTCATGCGTGCATTGGGTCACGGGGTGAATTGGATCGTAAAATATCCACAGTGGATTGCTCCCAAAGTGGCGCTATTGAGCATGGGATTGGGATGGTTGAATTGGGGATTGGGACTTGTGGGCGGTGCGATTTTGGTGCGGGGTGTGATGGATGAATTTCGTTCACGAGGTGGAGAGCGTCCGGTTCACCTTGGTGTCCTCGGAGCTGCCGGTTATTCGGGCATGCTCGTTTGGCACGGTGGATTGAGCGGCTCTGCACCGCTGAAGGTTGCCGAAGCGGGACACTTGGCGGAATTGGTTGGAAATGCGCCCTGGGCCTCCGAATTACCGGACGCCATAGGACTTCGAGAAACCATATTCAGCAGCTGGAGCCTGATGCTGACAACCGCCGTGATCTGCACAACCGTTTTCCTGTTCATGTGGCTCGGGCGAAAAGTGACCGCACAATCGACCGAGCTGCCATCCTACGTCCCCAAAGAATCCGCCTCCTCCTCGGATGAGACCGGCGATGGATTTGCGGATCGACTGGACCGCGGGAGAGGGCTCTCTCTCGTCACTGGCCTGGCGTGCCTTGCCGGAGCGATCTGGTGGGCCGGCTCAGGAGCGCCTTGGCAAGAAATGAAATTCATCACGCCGGATTGGATCAACATGGTGTTGCTCGGGGGTGCGTTAATGACCCATCGTTCGGTGCGGGATTTCATCGGCGCACTCGACCAAGCCATTCGAGGAGCTTCGGGCATTTTGGTCCAATTCCCCTTGTACTTCGGCATCATGGGAATCGTCACCGGAACGGGCCTGGGGACGTGGTTGGCCGAGGGGTTGGTGGGAGCAACGAGCCTCGATTTGCTGCCGCTGGCGTTGTTCACCTCATCCGGCGTGTTGAACATCTTCGTTCCGAGTGGCGGCGGGCAGTGGGCCGTGCAAGGTCCCTTGGTGCTCGAGACCTGCCATGCACTGGGCCTGGACTACACAAAAGGAATCATGGCCATGGCCTACGGAGACCAATTGACCAACATGCTCCAACCGTTTTGGGCCCTGCCGCTTTTGGGCATCACAGGCTTGAAAGCCCGCGACATTTTACCCTATACCCTGCTGCTGATGATCGTGGCTGGAACGGTTATGGCAGCCGGGATCCTGCTTTGGGGGTGATCGATTCACCAGGCAACCACACATTCAGGTGAACATCCTGCAATCCAATGCGCCCAGCCGAGTCGGCGCGAGTTGATGACGCTTCGAACACCACCACTTGGCCTTCACCCTCGACGGAAAGTCCCGATGGTTCCACGACCAGCGCCGTGGATTCGCCGATACCAAAAACCGGCAACCCAGGATAATCGTGCAACGCGGTCAACGCGCGATTATAGCGGCTTCGCTCGACGAAGTGCTGGTCGATGATCGCCTGGTCCAACAGCCCCAGCCCCTCTAAATACACCCCGGTTTCCGCCACCAAACGCCGATAAGTCGACTCGAATTCAGGCTCCTGTCGTTGATCTCCGGTGATCATCACTCGGCTCATCATCGCAGCCCCGGCGCTGCTGCCTGAAACAATCGCGCCGCGACGAAAAGCCTCACGAATGGCGTCGGCGACCGCACCTTCTGCGACCGCCATGAACCGCGCTTGGTCTCCACCACACAAATAAAATCCTGCAGCGTTTCGAATGCTGTCGAGCTGCGCATCGGACACCGTTGCGGACTCCACGTGCATGCCGTGCACATTGGTACAGCCAAGAGCCTCCAAGGGCTTTACGCCGTAGTAAAGCGAAGTATCCGGTTCAGAACTCGCCATGGGCATCACGAGCACGAGTGCATCCTTCGACGGCAAGCGGCGCACCACGCCCTCCATCAAGGAAAGCGGACGGCTACCCCCGCCAATGATGTACAGCGTTCCCGTTCCATCCGTCAAAATGAGATCCGTATATGATGTCCCAGTCCAAGTATCGGAGGTTGGCGGTTGGCAAGCGGCGAATCCCAAGACAAGGAGGAAGAAGATGGATCGGGTCATAAAGACAAACGTAAGGGATGGATTTGCAAGTCGTCCATTCGGGTCGGAAATTTCAAGCAAATTTTTCGGCATGGACAACCAAACCAACGGCATCCCCCTCCACATCAAATACACCTTGGAATTTTTGGTCGTATTCCTCGGGGTCACCATATCCTTTTGGCTCAGCGAATGGAATGAAGGCAGAAAGACCGACGAAAAGCACCGCGAAGACATCATCAGTCTACTCCAAGATTTAGAACGAGATAAGCAGCGATTGGCACGTGTTGACACTTCCATAATGGAGGGGATGAGCAAGACCAAACGGTTGATTGCCGCCACGGAAGATTTACGAGCAGACCGCATCGGTTATTCCACGTTTGCCGATAGCATGATCGCCATTGGCGCCCCCTATAACTACAGTACGTTTTTCATGAACACGGCCACCTACAAATCGCTCCTGAGCAACGGCCGGATCCAAGAATTTCCACCCGAAGTCAACAAGCGCATACGCGACTATTACGAGTATGTATCAAAGCGCGTCGAGGACAACAACCACATCGTCGACGATGTCTGCTTGAATTACTATAACCAGCATCACTTGCTCGTGAATTTTATGCAAGGTGAGGAACCTCGAAAGTCCCCGGAGGAAGCCAAGCGATTTCTGATGGAACCGGACATTCGCGAGCACCTCGAACAGATGGCGTTTTTGACCCAAACGCAAGCCATGAAGGTTCGCATTTCCATTCATCAAAACCAAGTCGAAGGGTATTTAAAGATTCGAACCCTGGTGGATTCGGCTGTTCGAGCGTACGCGGAGGGATTGGGAATGGAGCTTGACATGGTCTCCTGAACTTTCTCCTAGATAGGCTGTTTTTGTTGGTATGGTACTCTTACAATCGCCCTGGCTTATTGGTGGCGCCCTGGCGCTCGGCGCTTGGTGGTGGTTCGGATCCACTCCATCACGCGTTGCCACTTCGGATGAGCAGTTGACGGTGAATTTCTCAGCAGCTGCGCGGCCGGATTGGCGTTCCTTGGACGACAACGTTATGGGCGGGCTCTCCGAGGGTCGGGTGACATGGAATGAAGACGGCATGCGTTGGGTGGGCCAAACACGGCTCGAGAACAATGGCGGCTTCAGTTCCGTGCGCAGCGAATGGGCATTGCGCGATTTGAGTGGAACGCAACGCATCATCATTCGCTGCCGGGGCAATGGAGGCCCCTTCAAACTCGTGATGGAACGAAATCAACGGTGGTGGATGCCGTATTTGTACGCCAGCTTCACGCCCACCGATTCGTGGACGGAGGTGGTCATTCCCTTTGAGAAAATCACTTGGAATCAACCCATGGCTGGAGATTTACCCAGCGTCGGCATCGACAAAGCCTTGGCAGACGTCCTGCGTTTGGGTTTCATGAAGTACGACGGCACCGCTCAATCGTTTGAATTGGAGGTCGCCGAATTGCGGTTCGAATGAGAGGCTGACCCGGTCAACGCACCCAAATCGGATTCGAGATAACAAACGACCAGAAACAGATTCAATCGGCTCATGACCCTCAAATTAAACTACGATTCAATTTGGATAGCAGCTGCGACCTGTTGGGCTCGATTCA
>JBMSHA010000090.1:0-7242 GCA_049416245.1 Flavobacteriales bacterium
ATCGCGGTCACCCACGATGAACTTGTTGTGCATGCCGCTGCCTTGGCCGTCGGTACGGAAATGCACCGGCATGCTAGCGTCGATGGCGCTCAAGCCGAGGTTGGCGTTTTGGCCTTCCGCGATGTAACGGACCTGCACACCGTTGGCGATGGCGGTGTTGATGGCTTGCTCGATGGCCGAGTTGTTGATGTTGTACGCAGCAATGTCCAAGGTGTTTTGCGCGGACGTGATGTATGCGGCGATGGTGTCGTTGGTGTTGGTTCCGAGCGCTTCCGCGTTCTCGATGGTCGCCACGCTGTTATCCACCTGGGTGGTGAAGTACGCGCGGATGTAACCCGGAGATTCCGAGACCGTGGCATAAGGACGAATGGTCGAGGCGGTCGAATCTTCCCCCGCAATGGAGATGACCCGTGCATAGTAGATGGTTCCAGGCGCCAAATCCGTCAAACTTACTTGGTGCTCCAAAACCTGAGCGTCATCCACGACCTCCATGCCGAGCTCGGGTGTCAACCCATATTCCACATGCGAATCTCCAAGTACATCCGTGTTCCAAATCAAATCGAATCCGGTGGTGGTGATGTTGATTTGGTCGACCTGTGTGCTCAAGTTGATGGCGGAAGTGGGTACCAGGTCTTGGTTGCCGCGGGGCAGCAATTGGTAACCTCCGACACCGTCAAAAGTGAATTGGGATACCACCCCGTACAAATTCACTTCACCCGCAGGCAGGACTTGCCCGACGAGTTCATTGTCATTTCGCACGTAGATGATGCCGTCTTCACCATTTGCAGAAAAGCTGAACGTGCTGTTCCCGGTGATCACGGTTCCTCCATTAGTGAAAACTGCAGCTTCAATGAAAACCAATTCTCCCTCCAGACTCTCGTTCATTTCAGCCGGGCTTACGGTCTGAAATTCAGGCAGCGGATTGCCGCTGGACAACACCGTCACATCCGTGATTCCGTCTGGTCCCACCTCCAACAATCCGTTGTATTCACTCAATTGACCGGTCATGGTCAACTCGTCACCGGGTTGCGGGTCAGGCCAACCGTTTTGCGTCCATTGTCCGCCCGGGTAGAGTGCGATGCCTGCGGTTTCATCTTGCAGGTAACGCACAATGCCGAGGTTGCCATCGGATGTCACAATGCCCGTGACGGTGACGGTTTGGCCCACGCCAAAGTTGGTTCGGGCGTCGAGGATGTCGGTTTGTGCAACTGCCGAGATGGCGAACAAGCACATGAGGGTATGGAGGAGGTGTTTCATGCAAGGATTAATTAGAAGCGGATGCGGATGCTCAAGTTGGTGCGGAATCCGTAGCCCATGTAGACACTGGCAGAGCCTGCGTCAAAATTGTTTTCACTGAACGCATACTTACGGTCCGGGTCGGTAAAATACCACTCGCCGTACGCATCGTTATTTTGAGCGTTGCTCAGGTAAACGGTATTGAGGATGTTGAAGGCGCTCAAACGCACATCCATATTCGTCTCGTTGACATCGAAGTTGTAGCCTGCGTGCAAGTCGAGCAACCCGTATGTTGGAATTTGCCAGGACTGTCGGCCTTCGTTTTCTCCATTCAGACTAAACGGATCAAAGTCCGCAAAGTGGCGACTGAAGATGGTGAAGCGGGGTTTCACGTAAATCTTCTTGTAGCTGTATTTCAGCGATACGCTGTACTGGCTTTGTGGCGAATCGCCCACCGAGACACCCTCTGCATTGTATTGAACGACCGCTGGATTCCCTTCTGCATCGATGTATGGGAGGTTGCTGTCATCGTCCAACAAGACCAAACTGTCTTCGGAGCTTGTCCAACGCCAGTCCCCCAAACTCGCATATCCTTCAATGGTCAATGATGGGTGTGCCTGCCATGCCACATCGGTCTCGAGGCCTTTGTGCAATGCGCTCATGGAGTTGACGTTGGCACGTACGATGTCACCCTCTACCGTCTCAAAACGCAACAGCGATTGCAGCGGTCGGTTTTGCCAATCGGTGTAGTAAGCGTTGACATTCACGCTAAACGGAAATTTGCTGAAGCTGTAGCCCCATTCAACGGAATTGATCAGTTCGTTTTCTGTGTTCTCGACGAAATTATTCTCGAAATCCACCACGTTTCGGAAAACGGGCGTTCGGTTGAGGTGGCCAAGGTTTACGAACGTATTCGCGTATTCGCTCAAGTTGTAGTTGCCGCCGGTTTTGATGGTGTAGCCGGGAATCCATTTCCAACCGGACGTGGTAAACGTCCCGTCTTCCTGCATTTCTGCGAAGTAATCCACACTCTTGTAGCCTTGCGAAACGGCACTGACATTCAGGAAAGCGTTCCAGAGGTAGCCCTTGTATTCGAGCAGTGCGAACGCGCCAGCCCAACGCACGAACGCGTCGTTATGATAGCCGATCTTATCCCCAACCATCCGCATGTTTGAAGAGGCGTTGGCGTTGCGCGTGTCCACAAAGTAGTCCCCACCGAGCAAGTCGAACACCTCAGCGTAGTGCTCACCTTGGTAGGTGCGGAAATCCAACCCACCGGAAATTGTGAGCGATTCTGAGGTCTCGTGACGGAACGTGGAAAGTACGCCGTACCAGTAGTGGTTGTTGTAGAGCTTTAGCAAAATGCGACCGGACTTCAGCAATGAATCGCTGTAGGTCGGGTCGATGGGGGGGCCAAACAGCCCGCCAATCGTATTCGAGTTGTAGAATTTTTGAAAGTCCACTTGACCGTCGGGCGTGTAATCACCGCCGCCTAAGCTGTTTTCCAAACGTGTTCCACCACCATAGCCATAGCTCGCATAGGCCATGTTGGAGACATACAATTTATCACTCGCTCGCCAACTGTGGCGCAGCGAGAAAAGCGGTTTGTGGTACTTGTTTTGGCGCTCGTACAAAACTTCGTTGTTGAGCATTCCCCAATGCACATTGTACGTGTCTCCGTAACTCACAAGGCCGGTGGTGTCGATGAAATCCGATGCGGAGACCTCTTCTTCAAAGTCGTTCGCCGATGCATAACCGAATGCCGAATTGAGCGAATCATAGGCGGCCATTTCCTCTTGCTGAAGCAACGTGCCGTCATTGAAAATGCCATCATAGGCGACGCTGTATGCACGCAGCCTTTCGTAGTCCTCGTCCGTGCCATTGAAGTGCGAACGCGCATAGTCTTTGTTGTGCGTCGCGATTCGCTGTTGGTAGCCCCGGGCTGCGTTTTCGGATGGAGAACCTGTCGCGCTCACGGACAGTGTGTGGTTGCCGAGCGCTTTTTGGATTTTCACGTAGTAAAAAAACGCGCGGTTGTAATCTTGGTCGAAGTAGCCCTGGCGGTTTTGGAAGCTGCCAGCGAGTGTGTAGCCCCAGCCGCCGTCCAGCCTCCCAGAGGTGTGACCAACAGAGGTTCGGGTAAACCCGAAACTTCCAACTTCTTGTTTGACTGAAGTTTTGCGCGACGATTCGATGCCGGAGGTTACGATGTTGACGGTTCCGCCGATTGCGGGCAAGGCGAGTTTCGAGGCGCCGAGGCCGCGCTGCACCTGCATGGTTTGCGTTACGAGGTCCAAACCGAACCAGTTGTTCCAAAACACGGCGCCACTTTCCATGTCGTTTACCGGAATGCCGTCGACCAACACGGATACGTTGCGCTGTTTGAAACCGCGAATGGAGATGGATGGGCCGTTGTCATCAGATCCCGCTTGCGTGGCATACACGCCGGGCGTGCTGTTCAGGATCATCGGAATGGGTTGTGAACCCAACTCCTCTTGAATCTGCACCGGTTTGATATTCGAAAAGGCCACCGGTGTTTCCCTTTCGATGGCGACGTCGGCAATCACTTCGGCCTCTTGCAGAACGATCGTGCTCAGCTTGAAATTGGCCTGGACGAGCGCTCGGTCGATGGTGACCGTTCGTTTTTGGCTTTCATAACCGATGTATTGGACCGTGACTTCATGGTCTCCATACGGAAGGGAGAGGGTGAACTTGCCGTCGAAATCCGTGGCGACCCCCGCATTTCCAAGCAGAACGCTGGCTTGGATCAACGCTTCGCCGGTCACTGCATCGGATACGACCCCGGTGAGCGTTCCCGTTTGTTGGGCCGCAAGTTGGAGGCTCAGCAAGCAGCCCAGGCTGCAAATAAAATGCCGCAACATGAAAGGGGATTAGTGCACCAACACTTGGTGCGCGAACGTGCGTCCGCCAGTCAAGTGGATGTTGATGATGTAGTTGCCGGGTGTCAACTGACGCAAAATGAATTGACGCGCACCGAGCAAGAAACGCTCTTCCTGAATCAATTGGCCAGTTGCGGCATGAACACTGATCCACTCAATGGTTTGATCGGCTTCGATGGTTACCGAGCCTGAAGCCGAAGGATTCGGGTATACCGCAGTTCGAGCGGGCTCCAATTCCAAGGTCTCATTAGGCGAACATGCGCAGCTGTGCATGCCCAATCCATCCCAGGTGTTTACCATAAGCGTATCCCATTCGAGGAACGTATTGAAGGATACGGGGGGAACGGTAACACCTTGCATGACGTCGTATTTGCGACGCAACGTGTGGTTCGAAGTGAGCCAAGCGGCGCCGTCACCGATGTCGATGTATCCGTTGGCTTCATCATTGGTCCAAGCCACTCCAGGGTCTTCACCGGGCTTGCCAAAAATATCGACTACCGTGCTCTCGTTTTTCACCAATACAAGGGCGTCGTCTCCGTTCATGTAAGTTGGTGCCGGGTACGGATTGTCCAGTTGGTCCGCAAAAGCCTGCATCTCAGGATCACACGCTGGCGACGTCGCACCACCTCCCAAATCCACGTCTTCGGTTTGTCCATTGACCAAAACCCAAGTACCGTATGGCGCGATGGTTCCGATCAAATCCACCCAATCCGTTGCGGTTCCTTCCCCGTTGCTCCAACGCTGCAGCTGGTACGAGGACAAATCAATGGCTTCACCGGTCGGGTTATAGAATTCGAGCCCTTTGTTGTTTCCTGTTCCTTCGCAGTACTCTGAAATGAAAATTTCATCGCATTGTGCCAATGCTGATGCCGGTAAGGCCAAAACCATGGCCAATTGAGGTAAAGTGAATCGCATGTGATTTGGTGTTTGTGAAAATCGGTGCAATTTAAGCGCCAAAACCCCAACTCCGATGCGAACTTTCGAATTCGAAGACATTCGAAATCATTGCCTACAAAAAGCGCACCTCTCAGAAGAATTTCCGTTTGATACACGAACCTGTGTTTGGAAGGTGGATGGCAAGGTCTTCGCCCTTGCAGACATCGAGCGATTTGATGGGGTGACGCTCAAGTGCGATCCAATTTGGGCGCTGGAATTGCGAGAAGAATTTGCTGGTGTGACGCCGGGTTGGCACGCGAACAAAAAACATTGGAACACGGTGCTTGCTGAATCCGATGTTCCGCTTGGCGCCGTGCTTCAATTCATCGATCACAGTTATGCATGTGTTATCGGAGGTTTTTCAAAAAGGCGCCGGACGGAGCTGTTCCTTTAATCGTCGTGTTAAATCCTCTTTGCGGACCACAAAACGCATGGAAGGTGATGGTTTTAAATCGGTTTTTTTCAACAAAGCGATGGATTAAGCTGGTATTCTGAGGCCTTTTCTTATCCTTGTTTTATGGAGATTACTGGACTGGACTGGGCCATCATTGCGGCGTATTTTGTACTCGCCCTTGGCGTGGGGTTGTGGGCTTCTCGCATTTCAGGGAAAACAGCCTCGGGCTTCTTTTTGGCCGGACGGAATATGCCGTGGTGGCTCTTGGGCGTAAGCATGGTGGCGACAACATTTTCGACAGATACGCCAAACCTCGTCACAGGCCTCGTTCGTGAACAAGGCGTCAGTGGAAACTGGGGTTGGTGGGCCTTTCTACTCACAGGAATGCTGACGGTATTTGTCTATGCTCGGTTGTGGAGGCGTTCTGGAGTCATGACCGATATTGAATTTTATGAGTTGCGATACGGGGGTAAACCGGCGGCAGTGTTGCGGGGATTCAGGGCGTTGTATTTGGGTTTGGTATTCAACGTGCTCGTGATGGGTACGGTATCGTTGGCAGCCATCAAGCTCGGTGGCATTCTACTGGGATGGCCCGGATGGTTGACCTTGCTGGTGACAGGTGTCATCACCTTGGCCTACAGCGCACTTGGTGGATTGAGGGCGGTCATTCTGACTGATTTTGTCCAGTTTCTTTTGGCCATGATCGGATCCGTTTGGGCGTGCTGGTACATCCTCGATTTGGAAATAATCGGCGGATTGAATGCCTTGCTCACACATGCCGATGTAGCACCGAAAACAGCCATGTTTCCGAACATGAGCGATCCGGCGCAGTGGGTGCCCGTCTTGCTGGTGCCGCTGGCGGTGCAATGGTGGGCGAGCTATTATCCCGGTGCGGAGCCCGGTGGTGGAGGTTACATCGCACAACGCATGTTCAGCGCCAAAGACGAAACGCACGCTGTCGGGGCAACGTTGCTCTTCAATGTGGCCCATTATGCACTGCGGCCCTGGCCTTGGATTTTGATTGCTCTGGCCTCCATCGTGGTGTTTCCTGAATTGTCGGATTTGCAGCGGGCCTTCCCGGAAATTCCAGCGGATAAAATCGGCCACGATTTGGCATATCCCGCGATGTTGTCGCTATTGCCTCCCGGACTGCTGGGCTTGGTGGCTGCCTCCTTGCTTGCGGCTTTCATGAGCACCATGTCCACCCAACTCAACCTCGGCGCGAGTTACCTCGTCAATGATTTTTGGGTGCGCTTCATCAAGCCGGACGCAACGGACGCGGAGCAGGTTCGGGCAGGTCGTCTTGCGACCGTGATTTCTTTGATCATGGGGAGCGCTTTGGGATTGGCCTTGACCGATGCGGGCCAAGCCTTCAATTTGCTCTTGCTCATAGGCGCGGGTACCGGAGGCTTGTTCATCGTGCGTTGGTTTTGGTGGCGAATCAATGCATGGACAGAGCTCGTGGCCATGGGAGGTTCGCTGCTCGTAGCTGGATACTTCACGTTCGTGCACGACGCTTTAGCTGCTGAGCCTGTGGCACTTGTTCCGGAATTGGAAGCTTATGCCAAACTCGTCTGGGGTTCACTGATCACCACGGCCGTTTGGGTTTGCGCCACGTTCCTAACGCCTGCGGAATCCGATGCGACATTGCGTGAATTTGTCGCCAAGGTCAATCCCGGTGGGCCCGGTTGGAAACGATGGGAGAACGAATCGGCGTCTACCCCTTGGAGCGTCCCGAGGGGAGTCGCGTCCATGTTGGCCGGTAGTATTGGCGTA